>CAYGUN010000008.1:21531-26572 GCA_964353025.1 uncultured Bacteriovoracaceae bacterium | reverse complement strand
ATCTCAAGAGCTTAAAAAAACGCTACAAACTCTTAATGCTTCTTCATTTGAAAAACTCAATGAGGATTTAAATAAACAAGAAGAACTTATTATTAGCGATATTGATAAGTCTTTAACTAACGACAGCTATTTTAGTGCAGACGAAGGCACTAAACTTAAAACCAGAAGCCTTCCGGATTTGGAGAGTGAAAAATCTGATTTAGAGGAAAAGAAAAGGGCTTTGGAGTTTTCAAAAGTGGAACTTGAAGATTTTGCTAAGGATATAGCTATTGCAAGTAATATTGATATTGAAAATAGAATTAAATTTCAAAATAACTATTCAAGATTAAAATATGCAGAAGCTAATATTTTTAAAGATTATTTGACTGAATTTAAATCTCAAGAGAATGCTCTTGCTCAAAAATACTACAAAGAACTTAAGAGTGCAGGGAAAAATGCAGCAATGACTGATTATAGGGTTAATTTAATTTCTGCCATAGATGGTTTTGCAAAAACACATGAAAAGCAAATAGCTTTAGTCCAAGACAGGCTCTTATTGTTGTACTTAATGATAGAAGAAGCCAAACTTAAAGAAAAAATGCGTTTGAGTAAATATAAGCCTAATTTTCCTATTGATCCAAACAGCAGTAGTTTTCTTTCAAATTATGATGAGCTGGTGACACTTAAAAGAAGACTTCTAGCTGAGAACTCAAATCTTAAAAGAGTGGTTGCTGATGCTGTTTTATTTTCGAAGCAAAGTAAAATTTTTGAGGTAAATGAAAGGTACTACGAGTTAATTTACCGATTAGATAAAGAGGACATAACAGCGACCAATGAAAAAGAACTAGAGCTTGAAATAAATGAATTGGTGAAAAAGTGGGGCGAAATAGAGAAGAGCTATAAAAGAATTGAGCTGGCCTATAATATTTATCAAAGGGCCAAAATTTTAAAGAATCAACTTCCTCAAATTTTAGAACATAATTTTGTGACAAAGGCTTCTTCTGCTTTTTTTAAAGGTACACATCCATTATTGAAAGGTAAAAAAATGAATCTCTATAATTGTTCAATTGAATACTCGACTTCATTAATGGAGACTGACTATTATTTTGTTATTGATGGCTTTGTTATTCACAAGACAACCAATTATAATGAGCTTTTGCTCCATATAACAGATCATTACCCGCTCTTATTTTATACTTTGGGCTGTAAATCTAATGTGGATTCCTATGCTTCTTTAGGAAAATGGGTTGGCTCTTCCAATTATGAGCAAGTGCGTGATGCGGCAGAATTACTGTTAAATCAACGCTTTATGCCTACTTATCTCGAATATTTTAAAGAATTCTAATGTAAATCCCGACATTTACGCTTTGACTTTTGCATCATTTATGGTAGTTATCACTGCTCATATATAAATGACTCAGGAGTTTATGATGCCTAAAATGAAGACCAAAAGGGCCGCAGCTAAGAGATTTAGTCTAACTGCTACTGGCAAAATTAAGATGAAAAAAGCAGGACTAAGACACATTCTTACTAAAAAAGACCAAGGGGTTAAAAGAGGTAAGAGAAAAATTGGTTATGTTGCTGCAGTTGATGAAAAGCAAACAAAGAAGTTAATACCTTACGCATAAGTAAGTTTATCTATAAACGTTAACTGGACATACTAGAGGTTAAGTGATCAATAGGATCCCCCTAGTTGGAAGGAGAAAAAAATGTCACGCGCTAAAAGAGGATTTAAAAGAAGAAGAAGAATTAACAAGCTATTTAAGCTTGCGAAAGGTTTTCACTTTGACAGAAGAACTAAGTTTCAGCACATGAAACCTACGCTTGATCGTGCCCTACATAATATGTACAAAGGCAGAAGGCTTCTTAAGCGAGATATGAGAAGGCTTTGGATTACTCGTATTAATGCTGGAGCAAGACTAGTTGGAACTTCTTACTCAAAGTTGATCGGAAAACTCAAGAAAAATGAAGTTCAAATTAACCGTAAAATGCTCTCAGAGCTTGCAGCTCGTGACTTTAGCGGTTTTAAAGCACTTTACGATTCATTAAACTAAAACATACTGTTCAGCTCAGATAATTAAACCCCTGATTTTTTTAATAAAATGAGGGGTTTTTTTTTGCATCAAATTCAGCACCCTGCTAAACTATTGATATATGGGAAATATATTTTCCTGTCAGCCAAGTTTTCACGGAGGAATCTTATGAGCATGACAAAGGCCGATATCGTAGAGAGAGTTTACAAAGAGGCTGGGTTTTCAAAGAAAGAAGCTGCTGAGTTAGTAGATCTTGTTTTCAATGTAATCAAAGATACTTTATCTAAAGGTGAAAAAGTCAAAATTTCAGGATTTGGAAATTTTTCAATTAGAGATAAGGCCACTCGTGTAGGAAGAAATCCTCAAACAGGAGATGCGATGAACATCTCTGCGCGAAGAGTTCTCACTTTTAAACCATCACAAATTTTAAAAGATGACATTACTACTCGCTATTCTCACAGAATTGATGACAAAGGTAATGAGAACGCTTCATTAGCACCTAAAGATGGAAAGCCGAGAGCTTTAAGTTCTTTTTTAGCTGGTAAAGAAGATTAATTAAAAAAAGGTGTTACACATGCAGCAGACCAGTTTGATTCCTGAGAAGTCATTATTTCGCTTTCAAGAAGTCACAAGTCTTACAGGAATTAGGCCATATGTACTGAGATTTTGGGAAACGGAATTTGAAGAAATTTCTCCTTCTATTTCTCACGATGGACAAAAGTTGTATGAAAGAAATGACCTTGAAACCATTCTTAGAATAAAAAAACTTTTATTTGAACAGAAATTATCAATACCTAAAGCAAAGCAATTACTAGGAAGAAAAGCACTTCCTAGTGCTCCTCGAATTATAGAAGAAGAAAGAGATTCATTTATTGAAGTTACTTCAAGCAGGGATGTTTCAGCCGATAATGTGAGAAAAATTAATCAGGCCCGTTCTGCTTTAAGAAGCACTCTGACTTTTATTAATATCATTAAGAAGAGAAAAAATTGGCACGACTAAGTCTTGGTTCAAGTTTCTCTTAAACTCTACTTTATTTTTATGCACTAATACCGAAATTTTTTGGTAATGTTGTTCCACCATTTTTAAAGTTTGATTAAGCTTATTTTCATCGATAAATAATTGAGTCCTCTCCAGCAGTCCTTTTAAGTGTTCAAAGGCCTCATGAGGGAACAAAGCAAAGAGATTCTTATCCAACTCTAGTTTTTTCTGAGCTTCAGTAAACTCACTCAGATCATCTAGAAGTTGAAAGATAATTCCTAAGTCTAAACCGAATTGAGAGAAGTCTTTAACTTCGGCCAAAGATGAGTTTTTAAAAATATAACTTGGGGCCATGGTAACAACTTGAATCATTCTGGCCGTTTTTAATTCATGGATAATGAGATTAAAGTGAGATTTGAGATCACAATTTTCATCCAGATCATAAGCTTGGCCCTGGACGAGTCCTCTTGCTCCTAAGTATTTAGAAAAGAGCTTTAATGAGCGATGGGATTCAATTGGTGGAAGCTTGGCCAGAAACTCATAGCTTAAGTTAAGTAGGCCGTCTCCGGCCAGTAGGGCCTTCCATTCATTGAATTTTACATGAGTACTTGCTCTGCCTCTTCTCATGTCGTCATTGTCCATACAGGGAAGATCGTCATGGACCAAGGTGTATGAATGATGAAGTTCGATAGCACATGCCAGGTGTTTTTGAGCTTGATTAAACTCCAGTCCTAGGTCATAACAAAGGGCCTGGAAAAGAAGTGGTCGATAGAGCTTACCCGGAGGGAAAAGAATATATTCATATACTTCTCGAAAACTTGTATCAGGTAGAAGATTTGAGACTTCTGCTTTATAGAATTCATAAAAATCAGTGTTCATTAGATTAGTACTAACTAATTACTACTCACAATGTCAATTCTATAAAGTACTAGGGCGCGGCATCGCAAGAGTACCAGTGAGTTTTATCTGGTAGAAACCATCTTTTTGATTGTATTGATTAAGAAAGAGTTTAATCATAGAGAATTTATCATCATTTAAGAGTTCATCAGAAAGAGCAAATTCTCCCTTTAGATCAATTTGAGAGTGCATCATACTTCTAGGATTAGGATAGATAATACCTTTGAATTTTGCGCGAATTGGAGCATCTACATCTCCAATAATAAATTCCTGTATTTGAATTTGTTTTGGGTTTAACTGCTCTGCCTTAAGAGATAATGTATTTAGTTTGAGTTCCGGAATTGAAATAATTTGAATGAGCTGTGCTGGAATAATAAGGTTCATTGATTTTATGTTTATATTGGCCTCTTCAACCTGATTATTTTGAGTTTGAACAAGGGCACTGATATTGATATCACCATTGATATCAACTGGTGAATCGACTAATGCCTTAATTGTTTTAAAGTTGAGGTTATTATTATCGATTCGAAAAACTTGTTTACTTGTTCCAATAGATTGCATGACTTCAAACTTATCTTTAAGAAATTGAGTTTCAATAGTGGATGAAAAACCAAGAGGAGAGAAGCTTATCCCACTAAAATTAATTTTAGTTAGTGGAAGAAAGACATCCTGAGGAGCATTAATACATTTTTTGGGAACACTTAGTTCTTTGACTATAATTTTAGGTAGAAATAATTCTAAAGAGATATCATTATAGTTAAGAGTACAACCTGGGATTTTATTAAGACTTGAATTAATGACTTCTTCTAATTTTTGTCCAAACGGAAAATAAATAACAAATCCTAAGAAAAAACTACCAATAATAAGTCCGAGCCACTGGTGCTTGCGTAGAGCTGGCATACCATAATTGATATGACTTACTTCATTTTGGTTCTGACTAGTTGATTTAGACATAGTGGTTACTTCTCAATCAAACTTTTACTAAAGTGGACAACTCTAAATGTTCCATTTAATAAGTTTGTTTTTCTATTTTTTCTAATACTAACAGAGGCGACTTTCATCTTTTCCTTAGAGACAAGAGCAATAAACAAGTTTGAAAGCTCTTCAGTAGTAAGACTACTAAACTTAAAATCACCTTCTGAACGGACAATAC
>CAYGUN010000008.1:0-21521 GCA_964353025.1 uncultured Bacteriovoracaceae bacterium | reverse complement strand
TCTAGTCCATCGGTTGTAAGCATTTGAGATAGGCGAGATTTAAATCCCCCCGAACCTTCTATAGTGTTGGCTGAAATAATTTTTTTGCTAGCATCTCCAATTTGTTGATTACTTTCAACTATTTCATTGGCAAGGCGTATGAACTCTTTTCTTATTTCAATATCTTTATTTAAATTCATATTAAGATAAGAAAAGAAAGCAATGAAAAGGATTGGCAAAATAAAAAAAGCTGCAGTTCCAATAATTTTGGCCGCATCCTTAAACTCATCATCAATTTTCCCAACAGCTTCTTGGATTTTAGAATAATCAGGTTTCTTTTTTAATTCGTCCACTTGGTTGAATAAGAAAAGGTCCATTTTTTTTAAAAGAGTATCAACTTTTTTCATTTAAAATTAAACTCCACTCTCAACATTTTCTTGAGCTCATTTAAATCGGTTAGTATATTTGTGAAATCACTTTTTCCAATGATTGCCTCTACAGTTCGGAGGTCTTTTATGTCATTACCTGTAAATGTTGCTTTTACAAAACCGGCTTCATCGCTTTCAATAGAAAGAAGTTCAACTTTGGGATAGCCTCCAGCAATATTGCTTAGTTGTAGTAAAGGGTAGGCTGCATTAATTTTAGATGCGGCCTGAATAGTATCGATTTCTTGTTCAATAAACTTACGTTTTCTTTTTAATTTTTTAAAAACAGTATCGGGTTTGCTTCTATAGTTTCTTCTATCACGCGGGGTTAACTCGAGAGTCGGGTTTTGTAAAAAGTTTTTCCCAATGCGTATATCCATTTTTTTTACTTGAGAATTTAGTCGAAAGTACTCAATGCCTAGAAAAAGCATCATCAATGCCATGACAAAACCAACTCTTACTCCGGTAAATACCATTGAGTGAAGAGGGAGATCATCTTTTGAGATTTGAGCATAATTACCAGTTAAGAAATTAATAAACTGACTCTTGCCCCTTGACCCATTGGCCATAATATTGGCCAAGTTAAAATTTGATTTATTTTTTGCTTCAATACCATCATTTGCTGTTTTAACAAAACTATCAAGCTTTTGAACTCTAACATCTAGGTATTGGGCCAAGTAATTTGAGATATTTTTAATATTAGAACTTCCACCAGTGATAAGAATATTTGAGATTTTATTACCATAGCTAATTCTGTAGCCAATTTCCCATCTTTTAATTTGATTAATGAGGTTGATGAAAACATCATGCATAAGTAGAGCAAATTCTTTTTGTGACTCATTTACATCGGAGTATTGGCCTTTAGTAAGAAGAAAGCAGTTTTTATGCTTATATTCTATAGCTTCCGCTAGGGTAATTTGATAACTTTTGATAATAGCTTCATTAATGGCCTGTCCTGAAATATAAGAGCTATTCACTGCTACTAACTTTCCATCATTAAAGAAATAGGCCTTAGTAAGTGAATGTCCAATATCTAAAACGCAGGTTGGAATACTAATAGATTCTTTTTCTATAAAGTCCGCATAAATAGAAGCTTCGTAGGTTAAAAGATGAGGCATTACCTTCGCAGACTTGATGGATTGGAAGTAATCGTCAAAGCTCTCTTTTAGAATAATCGCAATAGCAGCTTCTGTGTGATCTTTTCTTACAGTAAGGTTATGAGCAAAATGGGTATCAGCTAAAGAGAAAGGAATATCTTCTTCAAGTTGAAAAGGAAGCATTAGCTCTGCTTTCTTTTTATTTTTAACAGGGATATTAATAAAACGAGATGTTATTAAATCAAAAGGAGCTTGAAAAACAATTCTTACTCCCTGTTCAATTTTGTTCACATAATCTTTTACAATGTGAAGTTGGACTTCACTCAGAGAACCTGTGACATCACTATTTTCAGCAAGATAATCTTTGATGATAACTTCAGAAGTATTCAGGACTGTTGTTTTTTTCTTCTCAACAAAGGCCTCTAGAAATTTTACAGAATAGCTTCCGAGATCAACTGATAAAATATTCAAAAAATACTCCTAAATACTTAATTTCTAAGTATTATTTTATCAAAGTTAGAATATAAGACCAATTTATTTTATTATGATTTCAACAATGCGTGGTTCGAGTAATTGAGTAACTTGTTCTGGCTTTTTCTCTTCTTCCTTGTTTTCAGTCACATTGTCCGGTTCAGGCTCAAGGTCGTCAGGGTTTGTGTTTTTGGAATCCTGAGTATTAAAGTTGAATATTGGTTTAGCAGGGATAGAGATATAGGCCGTAATAGTTACAGTAGAGCGGCCAAACTCAGACGTTGATGTTACCTCAAAAAGAGTTGGGGCCGAACCAAATTTTATATTGGCCTTATCAAATTCTCCCATTCTCTTATCAAAGTCTTCTGTGGTCATAAGCCTTCCCACACTTACTACGTAGTTCTTGAAATCATCAACACTATTAAATGGATGGGGATCTTCTGGATCATCTCGGTATTCAAAAAAATCTTTCACGTCTTTGTCATCCAGGTCAGGAATAATAAGCTTCAATGTTTTATCCGTAATGGTATTGAGATCAATCATAACGTTTCCATGAACGGTGATTTCATTTTTAAGCAGCTCAATCAGTTCATCCGTCCAATTAGGCATGAGGTAGAGTTCACTTTGAGAGGACATTGAGGCGTGTTTGGGAGTGATTTTCTTATCAAAGAACGCATTTTCGGCACTTGCTTTGAAGACATCATCATATTCGCTTTCAGGGTCTGAAATATAATACTTAAGAATAGAGACTAGTTCTTCCACATTAATACCTGCGTATTTTTCAGCAAAGGACTCATCTGAAGCTGCTTTAGATTCAATTGATTGAGAGACAAGTTTAACCAATTCTTTGTAAGTGTCCGCACCATCTTTATTATCTGTGGACGATGCATCGTTTTCATCGTCCTTTGTCGTACTTTTTTTCTCCTGCTTATCAAGAAAAACAGAAACTCGAAGCAAATTGATATTAATAAGGTTGGATATATTTTTAGTTGAAGTCATCATTGAGCCCTGCAGTAGCGAGTTTTTCATAAAACTTCCTATGGCCCCTTTTTGTTTGGCATTCATGCTATCCATTACTGGAATAGGGTAGGCAAATGGTACAGACCAAATTTGATTCACACTTTCCATTTGTATTTTATCTTTTACAGCGTCATTAGATTGGATATAGTTAAAGGCTTCTTTATAGAGTTTGAGACGCATAAGAGCAAGTTGAACCCCCGCTTCTGCAGTTAATCGTGCTTGAATTTGATCTTGAAGGTTATAAGATTTAATTTTGTTAATTTTAGTCTCAAAGGTAAAATCTCCCATAACCGCCATGAGTATTGTAATGGCCGTCAAAACCATGATGATGGCAATTCCTTTTTCATTATCAAAATTTTTAATAAATCTCTTCATTATTAATTGCTCGTTGGTGTTTTTGGCACATTTTTAGGAGTATTTGCTTTTTGCTGCTTAGAATACTCTTGTTGAGCTAATTTATTTAAGTCTTCAGGTTTAAAAAATGGCCACAAAGGTCTAAAAACTCTTATATCTTCTCTTTCAATTTCACTGGCATCGATCCAACCAATGGTCATTTTTACTCCCCAGATCTTATTTTCACCATCAGGTAGTAAATTAAGCGAGTCGACAAAATCTCTTTTCTCTCGATCCCAAAAGCTAATTTTGAAGCTAGTAATTCCTTCCATGAGAACATGGCCTTTAACATCATCCCAATTAAGTTCATCTTTTCCAAAGGGGTCACCCGCCAAAAAATACCTAACGAGGTTATCGCCTTTTTTATCTTCATCTTGTCTATCTTTTGGTGTCTCAATAGCGTATTTAACCCAACCAAAATGAGACTCTTTAGAGTTTTCAATTTTTCGTCTATTACTTGTGGTAAAAAAAATAAAGGTTGATTTATCACTTGAAAACTTGGGGATAGGGAGTCCGTCTTGATTAGGGAAAGGAAACCTTTTGTTGGTACTAAAGCGTGACATGACAACGTCGTAGCTTTTCTTGGACTCATCATTGGTCGATTGCCCAGGAGGAGTAAAAGGTTTTTCAAATTTATTTGAAAAATAAGCGGGAGAGTAGATTTGAGTGAAGTCCCAGTCAAAGCGAGCAAAGGCCATTTCAATTTGAAGGTTTTCTTTATCTTCAGCAATAACTCTTTCTTTCGTTGTAGTACTATCACCAGTTACAGAGATAACTCCCATCATAATAAATGAGAGTATAGTAACGGAGATTAGGACCTCTAGAATAGAAAAACCTGCATTTTTCATAAATTAATCTTCAGCTCCACTGGTTGATCTGGGTTCATGATCCAAGTAGAGAGGGTAAAGTTAAATCCAGTTTCTTTATTAGTAATCGTGACTTGAACTTGCCAGATAATTTTTTCAATATTCTCTTTTAGTTGGGTGAAAACCAGTTTTTTTATAGCGTCAACTTGTTGGTTATTATCTTTAATATCATCAGACTTTCCCCCCATGAGTACTTCTTCGAAATCGGGCACTTCTAGTTTTTTAAAATAGACTTCATAAGAATAGCCATCATTAGGGGCATCAAAAGTTTTGGTATCTTTCTTTCCATCCAATGATTCTGTGAAAACAGGAGGATCGAGAATAGTTTCATTGATTTTTTCAATAGCGAGGTTTTTAAGGAGTATTTCTTCACTCATTAAAGTTGAACTTGCAATATTTCCACCTTGAGAAATAAGGTAGGCCGAAATAAAAACAGAGAACATAGTCATGGCAATCATGACTTCCATGAGGGAAAAACCTTTATTTCCTATTTTGTCCATCTAGAATGAATCTCCTTTACGGCCTTATTCTGTTGGTTTTCAATATCAGCATAATCTTCATAAAAAATAGGTTCGAAGTGGGATTTAGTTTTCTGTTGAAAGGGAAGTATTTCCAAACCTGCAACTTCTTCATCATTACCAAATAAAATGAGAGCACCGTCCCTTTCTCCAGAAGGATAGAAATAGATACTTATCTGACCTTCTTTTCTCAAATTTTCTCCTGTGCCAACATAAGCTCCAAGAGTAATAATAATGGGAGAGATCTCTCTTTTCATTTCTTCAAATTCTGGAATTTTATTAAAGGATCTATCGATAGCACTTTTTTTAACTTGTTTACCTTCTTCTTCTTTTCTAGTGGATACTAATTTTTCTTGTTCGGGGTCTGGTAGTAAGAAACCTTCATCGCTACTAAATTCAACAAAATACTCAGCAGGGGATTTACTGACATCAATAGTCAGCCTTGTGACTGCATTTCTGAGTACTGCCTCATTAGTGGCAAAGCGTACGGCCCTATCAATATCATCAATAGCTGTTTCAAGTTCACGTCGATTACTGGGATTTGAAAGGGGGACGGCCACAAAGACCATAGCGATAATAAAAATAGCAACTAGGACCTCAAAAATAGTGAAGCCCTTATTGCTATTTAAATTATTTAATAAACTCATCCATTATATTTTAGATGTCATTAGAGTTAATGTCAGCATCAAAGCCTTCTCCGCCTTCAATCTGATCATTTCCGTAAGAGATAATAGTGTAGGTTTTTCCATCTGATTCATAGAAATACTCTGTATCCCATGGATCTTGAGGAACATTATTTTTACTAAGATATCCACCTGGAGCGTATCGCTTACATTCACGTCCACTTGGTTTCTGAATAAGAGCATCCATTCCTTGATCACTAGTTGGATAGAATCCACAATGACGCCTAAAGTCCCTTAGGGCCTCTCCTAATTTGTTAATTTGGATCTTGGCAGTTTGAACCTTTCCTTCTTGAAGTCGATCATAAACTTTCGTCGCAACAAAAGTACCGGCAAAACCAATCAAGGTGAGACCTATTAGAATTTCAAGAATACTAAATCCAGCTTGAGATTTAACAATTTCACGCAAGGCCCGCGTGTTTTGATTCAACATATATTTCTCCTTGGTTTTAACTAACTGTGTTAATTTCCATCATAGGTACGACAACAGAAAAGACAATGAATCCAACTGCCAAGCCTAATGCTACCATCATAATAGGCTCGAGGATAGAGGTCAATCCGGCGATTTTATTCTCGACTTGATCTTCATAATTATCCGCAACTATTTTAAGCATTGGTTCTAGCTCTCCTGAGCGTTCTCCGAGTTTAATCATATGAGTAACAAGAGTAGGGAAGTGTCCACTTTGCATTAAAGGGCCAACAAGACTCGCACCTTCTGAAACTGCGGCCCTTGATTTTTCTATGGCCTCTTTCATGAGAACATTAGGGATTAAGTTTTTTACAATATTCATGGCCGTGAGTATGGGAACACCTGAGTCTAAAAGTGTGGCAAGTGTGGAACAAAAGCGACTCACATTAATCATCTTTGACAATTGACCAACAAGAGGGAGCTTGAGAATTAGCCCATGCCAATTTCTTTCGCCATCTTTTGTAGCAATATATTTTTTAAATAAATACCAACTTAAGGCAAAGACTATTGGGAGAGTGTACCAATACTCCTGCATGAAATTTGAAAAATGAATGCAAAATTGAGTTTGAATAGGTAGCTCTTTCTTCATTGAGACGAAGATTTTAGCAATCTTAGGAATAACAAAGATAAAAATAACATTCATCATAATAAAACCAAAAACGGCCATAATAACAGGGTAGGTCATGGCCCCTTGAATTTTATTTTTTAATTTAACTTGAGATTCAGTGAATTCGGCCAAACGAACAAGAACAATATCTAAAGTACCGGAAGCCTCGCCCGCCTCAACCATATTGACGTAAACATTATTAAAAATTTTGGGATGCTCGGCCAAACCCTTGGCTAGAGACGCCCCTTCATTTACCTTTTGCCTGACTTCAGAAAGAATGACTTTTAATTGAGGGCTATCAACTTGATCCACTAAGGCGCTTAACGCCTCAACAATTTGAATTCGGGCCTTAATAAGAGTTGAAA
This sequence comes from uncultured Bacteriovoracaceae bacterium, assembly GCA_964353025.1. Taxonomy (GTDB): domain Bacteria; phylum Bdellovibrionota; class Bacteriovoracia; order Bacteriovoracales; family Bacteriovoracaceae; genus CALFYV01. The sequence goes on along the minus strand of CAYGUN010000008.1, from coordinate 14,631 downwards.
GCTGTCTAGTCATAAGGGAAAGGTCGTTAACAGAGACTCTATTAGTTAAATTAGCAAGAAAACCAGCACTACCGCCAGCTGCCTTAGAGCTTTGCTCTTTAATTTCAATGAGCATAATACCCATTGTCTTCAGCTTTTGCTTAGCTAAAGCAAGTGATTCTGTGCTGATAGTAGACTTAACCTCACGGCCGACTCTATCCATTCCTTTATAATTGTAAATTGGCATAGTTTATCTATTTTTATTCTATGTTATCTTCACTATTAATAGCTCTCATCATTTCTTCAACAGATGTAATTCCAGAGAAGATTTTAGTAAGAGCATCTTGTCTAAGTGTAATCATTCCATTTTTAACAGCAGCTTTTTTAATGGTTCCTGCATCTGCTTGTCTTAAAACAAGAGAACGAATGTGATCATCAATCATGAGGAGTTCTGCAACACATGTTCTTCCATCATAACCAGTATCATTACAGTGTGGGCAACCTTTCGCAGTAAAAACGGTTGCTCCTTGAGGAACCTCATCAACACCTAAAATGGTTTTTTCATAATCAGAGAGTTCATGAGGAAGCTTACACTCAACACATAATGTCCTGATTAATCTTTGGGCCAAAACAGCAACAAGTGAAGAAGCAATAAGAAAGGGTTGTACACCCATATCAACCAGTCTGGTTGGAGCAGAAGCAGAATCGTTCGTGTGAAGAGTAGATAAAACAAAGTGACCTGTAAGAGAAGCATTGATGGCCATCTCTGCCGTTTCACTATCTCTGGTCTCTCCCACCATAACAATATCTGGGTTTTGACGGAGGATAGATCTTAGGGCCATAGCAAAAGTCAGATCAATTTTGTGATTAACCTGAATTTGCGAAATACCACCCAATTCATATTCCACAGGGTCTTCAACTGTAATAATCATTTTATCCGGCGTATTCATTTTATCTAAAATAGCAAATAGAGTAGTCGTCTTACCGTGTCCTGTTGGGCCTGTAACATAGAGAACACCATGTTTTCTTTGAGAGAGTTCTCTTAAATGATCGAGAACCTGTCCATGAAACCCTAGTCTTCCAAGTTCCAAGACAGTATTTGTTTTCTCTAGAACCCTCATAACGATTCTTTCACCATTTTGAACAGGAGTGGTACTAAGACGAATATCAATATCCTTACCGGCAATTTTAATTTTAATACGACCATCTTGAGGAAGACGCTTTTCAGCGATATCCAGCTTGGCCATAACTTTAATACGAGAGGAAACCGCAGCATGAGTTCTTTTGGGTTGTCTCAGAATCTCAGTCATAACCCCATTTATACGAAATCGGTAAATCGTATCTTTTTCATAAGGTTCAATATGAATATCTGAGGCCTTCTCTTTAACTGCGCGAAAGATAATAGAGTTCACAAATTTAATAACCGGAGCATCATCTGTGGCATCTAAAATATCAATGGGGCCATCTAAATCAATGGCATCTTCTGAGAACTCATCTTCAATGGAATCAACGATATTTCGATTGGCCTTCTCATAGACTCTATTAATAGCATCTTGAATTTTTAAAGGTGCTGTAACAACGATCTGCACTTCTTTTTTAAACATCCCGTGGAGATCATTAATAACATTGAAATTGAAAGGATCGCTCATTGCGACCACAACATTGTAATCAGTTTCTATCGTAGGGATAATTTCATGATGCTTAGCATAGTTAATAGGCAAATCTTTCACGATATTAGGATCAATCTCATCAACTTTGAGCTCATGTAAATAGGGGATTTCTACTTGATGACAGATGACCTTGATAATGTCATGAGGAGCGATAAAATTTCGGCTAATGAGGATTTCTCCTAATAGTCTGCCTTCTTCTCTTTGTTCTTCCAGGGCCTCATCTAATTGAGTTTGAGTGAGGGCCGTGTGCTTAAGCAGAAGTTGTCCAATTTGTTCTTTTTGGTTTTCAACCTTCTCCATTAAGTGTTCTGAGATTTTCGTCATAACTTAATTTTCTCCAATACCAGTAGGGGCAGGAATTTCAAGCTCGTCTTCATCAATAATATTTGAGTCATCATATTCTTCAAAATATTCTTCAACTGTATTTTCTTTAGATTGAGTATTGTCATTAAGTTGTAACTTATTATCTCCACCAGCTCCAATACCACCGCTGTCATTTTCTTGTCTGTATTTAGCAGATGAAGAAAGATTGTAAAGTGGTCCTTTTTCTTGCTCTTCAAGTTTTCTATCAAGGTCTGTAAGAAGTTCTTCATAAGGATCTTCGCCCACTAAGATTTTTCTAATATCTTTTCCTCTTCTTGCGATTTGGTCACGAGTATTTGTGGCCGCAGTGTCTTCATAAGAAGAAAGAATCTTAGGAGTGATAAAGAAGAGAAGGTTCACTTTGTTAATAGTTCGACCTTTTTGCTTAAATAGCCAGCCGAGAACAGGAATATCTCCAAGTAGGGGAACCTTACTCAATGTTTCAGTGGTTTTATCCCTCATAAAACCACCCATGGCGATTGTATCTTGATCTCTTACCATAACTTCAGTAACTGCACTTCTGGTGGTTGTTGAAACCCCTCCTGCAGCGTTATTAGCAGCTCTTTCAACTGAAGCAAAGTCATCAATTCTTTGATCTATTTTAAGTTTTACAAACCTGGTTACTTTATTGATTTGTGGAGTCAATTTCAGTACGAGGGCAACTTTCTGTTGAGAGAATGACTGAGCAGAAGCACCGTTAGTTGTGGTAGTTGAAGTTATTGGAACAGTTTCACCAACTTCAAAGCTTGCTTCAGTGTTATCCATGGCCAAAATTTGAGGTGTTGCCAGAACATTGGTTTTTGAGTTACTTGAAAGAACTTTAAGTAGCATAGAAACACTGTTAACTTCAGCTGTTCCTCCAGTAGGAAGAGTGATTGTTCTTGTTCCACCAACTCCAAGACCAGCAAAGAAACCAGAAACATTGGTTACGTTTCCTGTAAGAATACTAGTTAAGTCTCCATCATCGCTTCCATTGCCAAAGCCCATTCTTTCAACTGCTCCAGTACCGTAGGCACCAACATAACTTGTTCCAAACTCACGCCCTTTAGTTACATTTGTCTCTAAGATAAGGCCTTCAACGAAAACCTGCTCTCTTGGAATATCAAGGCGAGAAATAACATCTTTCAAAGTAAGCCAATCAGTAGGGGATGCGGTAACAACCAGAGCGTTATTGCCTTTATCTGCAGTGATTTTCACTTCAGAGCTAAAAACAGCATTATCAAGTGCTCCACCTGAAGTAAATCTTGTTACAGCTTTTGTATCACCCTTGGCCGTAGCGCCAGAGACAAGAGAAGACAGAGTTTTAGATAATTCTTCTGCATCTCCAAAGCGTAGGTAATGAACGTGGACTCTACCACTTGCTTGAGAGACTGCTTGCACATCGAGTTTTTTAATTAAGGCCTTAAGTTCCAATGCCCCTTGTGCATTAGCAAGAGCGATGATTGAATTGGTTCTCGTTTCAGCGATAATTTTACTAATATTCTCACCCGCACCAGATGAGGAAGATGATCCTCTAGAGCTTCTTTTTGAACGGCTAGTAGACTTATTATTTAAAACTAATTGGTCTAAAAGTTTTGCAATCTCTTGGGCAGACGAGTTTTTCACTGGAATGATATGCAGACCTTCTTCATAGCCAGGAACATCTAAAAATTTAATCAGTTTCACAATACGGTTAATATTTTGCCCTGTATCAGCAATGATAATAGAGTTAGTTTGCTCAATATCAATAATCCGTCCGTAACGAGACATAAAGGGTCTAAAGTTTCTTGAGATTTCTTTAACCGAAATATTTTTAAGAGTAATAACTCTCATCATGAAATTTTCAGTATCTGGAGTATAAGTTCCTGTATAAATTTTGGTTGGAGTGTATCGCAAGTCACGCGCATTAATAATTTTATAAAAAGCTCCAGACTTAACCATGGCATAACCAGACATATTAAGGGCTGTCAAATAGGCTTTCCAAGCATCTCCAACTGTAATAGGAGTAGGGGCTGTAATAGAAACCTTACCTTTGACATCTTTATCTAGAATAAGGTTAATACCAGTAAGCTTTTGCATAAACTTAGTAATATCTAAGATATCTGCGTCCGGAAAATCGAAGCTCGTGACAACTTCAGGTCCAAAAGCAGTTTCAAAGTTTAGGTTTACATATTCTTTTTTATCGACCTTTGGTGCACTTGGGTTTTCTCGACCAAAAGTTGCCTGGTCATTGGCCCCAGTTTTTTCAATTTCTTTCAAAGCTTCTTGCTGTTGGTCTGGTAGTGTATTAGTTGGAGCTTGTGCTGCATCAGCAGGTTTCGCCTGATTAGCATTAAGCTGATTTTTTGAGCGGTATTTTTTAAACTGCGCATTCGAGTCAGGAGAGAGTAATAATAAAATCGCAGTAGCAAGTACCCAATGTCTTTGACTTCTTGTCATCATGTCTATTCCTTCTTTATTCTGTAAAAGAATATTCTAATGGAACCTTTCTACCGTCTCTTTGAACATCCATGGACAAATTATCAACAGTGTTGATTTTTCCAAACAGGCTCATGACTTGGTTCATATCCGTAATCTTCTTTCCATTTATCGTGCTAATGATATCGTTATCCTGAATTCCTAAATTCGAAAAAACACTATCAGGAACAATCTCTGTGATTTTAAAGGCCATTGAGCCGTCAGGGTTAGTCATGCGGATCGCTCTGGCCTGAGTTAGGATACTGCTGATATCTTTCATTTTACCCTGCAAAAATTTTCTTGAGATCTTAAAGTTATTTCCATCATTGCTAATGCCTTTAACTGTTTTATTTGCTTTGAATGCTTTTGAAGATCTTGGATTTAAAACTTGGATTGGGCTTTTCTCTTTTTGTTCAAGCTCTTTGCTACTAAGAAGTTCGCAACTTCCATCTTTTAAATTCTTAAGCACGACCTCTAGTCTGCTAATTTTGTCAATCTTAGCATATTTACCAATTGTTTCTCCCACTCGAAAGCTTTCAGGGTCTCTACTGGATCGAACTTGAACAGAGGCAATTGATTTAACTTCGTCTTGTAAAACAACAGTATTAATTAAAGTAAGAGGAAGTTTTGTCTTTTTAGTGGCCGCGATACATTTTGTATTTCTATCTATTTTTTTCTTACCATCTCCCTTAAGATCTTTTTTGACAGTATCAGTCCTAAAAACATTAGTTCTTCCAATACGATTGAAATCAGCTACGGTAAGTTCGTTCATGGTAAGAGGGGGTCTTGCTGTTGCAACTCTTGGGTTGTAATTCTCATCATCTTTTGACATAAGGCTTAGAGTTTTCCCCACTCCATAGGAGAGTGCAACTGCGGAAGAAATAAGGAAGGCCCTATGGATATTCCCTCTGAATCCTTCTGAAAAAATAGTTTCTGGAAGTTTCATCCAGTCAATACTTTGGGCCTTATCTTTAAATTGATTCCCGACACTTATAGCACCACTTTTTGCTTTGCTAGCTTTAAGGGACTTGGTCTTATCAAATAGAGCTTGAAGCTTTTGTTTAAGATTTTCTGGATTAAGTGCTTGCTTGAGTCTTACAGCAAAGCCTAACTTAGGAATAGATTCAGTGGGTTCGTCATCAAAGTCTTCTACTTGCTGGGCCACATCTACTTGTTCGTCTTCCTCATCAAGATTAATGTTATTAGGGTCTTGTTCTGAAGAAATATTTTTTTTAGTAGTTAGGTTTGATATTTTCTTTTTTAAATTTGCTACAGCTTGGTTTAATTTTTCTGAAAAAGTTGGATCTTTATCGGGCGATGGAATTTCATCGTCTACTGCATTAAGGTCTGGCAATTGTTCATTTACAGTTTCACCTTCAAGAGGTTCGTCGTTGCTGCCTGATCTTTTTTTTGCCAGTTTTTGTTTTAGTTGTTCAATCCATTTCTTTATCACCTTAATATTCTCCCCTCAATTCTTATATTACGCAAGTCATTGTCTGTAATTCCTAATACTTAAACTAAAGCTTGAACAAAAAAATCAGGTTTGTTTTTGAAAGGATTTCTTTGTCTTCAAAGTAACTGGTTGCTATACTACTTCCTGTATTTCTTAAGTAATGGAGTCAATTATGAGTGAAGAAAACGGCCAGACAATACCTTCAGTAGTAGAAACGATGTTTTTTGGGGAAATAAACGAACAAGATATTTTCCCTTTTCCTGCTTTTACAGCTGAACAAAAATCATTTGGAAAAGAATTAGTTGATGCTGTGAGCAAGTTCGGTGAAAGCATTGATTCTGAAAAACAAGATAAGGAAGGGACGATACCCGAGGAAATCCTTCAGGGACTAGCAGAGCTTGGTCTATGTGGAATGGCAGTGCCTGAAGAGTTTGGAGGATTGGAATTAGACTACAGTCTTTATGCGAGAGTTTTTCAAGAAATTGCAGGCATTGATGGATCTGTTGCAGTTACCTTAGGTGCTCACCAATCGATTGGATTTAAAGCACTACTTAATGAAGGTAATGAAGAACAAAGAAAAAAATGGTTACCAAAATTAGCCTCAGGCGAAACTTTTGCAGCTTTTTGCCTAACTGAGCCTGGTTCAGGGTCGGATGCGTACTCTATTAAAACCAAAGCCGTTGATAATGGCGATGAAACTTATACTATTACGGGTCAAAAACTTTGGATCACTAATGGGGGAATGGCAGGCTTTTATTCTGTTTTTGCAAAAACAGAGCATGAAATAGACGGAAAAAAGAAAGAGAGAATTTCTTGTTTTATCGTAGAGAAAGAAAGAGAAGGTGTATCCTTTGGTGAGAAAGAGGATAAAATGGGAATTCGAGCGAGCGAAACTCGTGCGGTTTATTTTGATAAAGTGGTTGTCCCTAAAGAGAATATTATAGGAGAACTAGGGAAAGGATTTAAAATTGCCATGAATGTTCTTAATACAGGAAGGCTTTCTTTAGGTTCAGGCAGTGTTGGTGCCATGAAGGCCGCACTTAAACTAGCAACAGAGCATGCTAAAACCAGAAAACAATTTGGTGATGTTATTGCTAATTATGGTCTTATTCAGCAAAAGCTTGCGACGATGGCCTCTAATATCTATGCTTGTGAATCAATTGTTTATATGACCACCGGTTTAATGAAAAAAGGCATGGAAAATTACCACCTTGAGTCGGCTATTTGTAAGGTTTTCTGTTCAGAAAGACTTTGGGAAGGTATTGACCAGGCCATGCAAGTAGCCGCTGGTAATGGTTATATGAAAGAGTATCCTTACGAGAGAATGATGAGAGATGCGAGGATTAATCTTATTTTTGAAGGGACAAATGAAATTTTAAGAATTTTAATTGCTCTCTCCGGTATTAAAGGCCCAGGAGATCAGCTAAAAGAACTAGGTAAAATTGCGGATGTTTCTTCAGTACTTAAAAATCCAATCAAGTCAGTAGGGATTTTAACAAAATTTGCAGCTAAGAGATATACATCATCAAAAACATTAACCCTTGTTCATCCTAAACTGAGTGGCCATGCGGAGAATTTCTCTTCAATGTTGCATGACTTTTATATTAAAGTTGAGAATGTTCTGATGAAGCTTGGAAAAAATATCATTGGAAATGAATTGCCACAAAGACGAATAGCTAACATGGCCATAGATCTCTATGTCATTTTAGGGGTTTTATCTCGAACGAGCTCAATTCTAAATTCCGAGTCAACTTCGGAATCGGATAAAGAGTACGTACTGAATATGACGGAAATGATTTGTAGAGAGCGTAGACAAAACTTTTTGAGAAATATGAAAAGGTTAAATCAGACTTATGATTCTTTTATTCCCAATGTCTCAAAAGGTGTTGTTGAAAGAGATGGTTACGGATTAGATATTGTAGACATTTAGATGCGATTTGTTTTTATTTTCATTCTACTTTTCTCCTGTAGTAAGCTTTTTAGAAAAGAAAAAGTTGAGCAAAGAGAAGATTATACTTTAAGAACTAAAGCCTATCAATACGGGCCCACTCAATTGGGCCCTTCAAACTATTTTAAAGACAAAACAACTGAATATGGTCTTGAGGGTATTAAGGCCAATAGGATTTATGCGATTGATTTTAGTCTAGATGGAAGCACAGATCTTGTTTTTTTAGAAGATGATTACTCTGCTCCTAAATTTTATCAGTACTCTAAGCAGGAAAAGCGCTTTAAACATGTGCCATCTCTCTTTAGTGAGCCCGTTATTGCCTCTTATATTCTTTTTTATGATTTAAATCATGACAATATTTTGGATGCCATAGTAGGGGTTCTCAACCAAAAGGATGGATTAACTAAAATTCCGCTGAAAGTATTTGAAGGAAAAGTGATAAAAAACCGCCTCTCTTTTTCAGAAGTAAAAGGTGCGATAAAAATAAAACCAACATCTTCATCTACTGTTTCTATTCTTGATTTTGATAACGATGGCCATCTTGATCTTTTTGTAGGGAATTGGTTTGAAAACTATAAAGGAAAACCCGTTGCCCAAACTGATATTCTTTTAAAAGGGAATGGTTTCTCGTTTAAAAATGTAAGTGATTTATTGGTGGATGAGTATACTACAATTGAAGATGGTATCATGTATATAAATGCAAGACCCACTTATGGGGCTTCAACTTGTGATATTGATCAAAATGGCTTTACAGATATATTAACCACATCTACTAGCCGCTATAATAACAAGCTATGGATGAATATATTTACTCTGAAAGGGGTACAGAGAAAATTTAAGGATCTTGGTCTTGAAAGTTACTATGGTTCTGATGTTGAGGGCCGACTTGACCCTCGAGGTGGTGGGAGAAGCTTCTTCTCTGCTTGTGCTGATTATAATAATGACGGCATGATAGATATTTATATGGGAGAGCTAACCCATTCTTATGATCATAGTTCTGTTGATAAATCGAGTATCCTAACGGGATCTTTCAAAAAATACCCTCCTGAGTTTATTCGAACAGAATATATGAATGATATTACAACTATTAATTGGAATCAAGGCGACCGAAGAGGAATTTGGTTTGATTATAACTTTGATGGGTTACTGGATCTTTTAGTTGATAACTCTGGATTTCCTCCAACTTCACGACTGGTTTTATTTAAACAAAATGAAGATCATTCTTTTGAAAATATCGGGCATTTAGCGGGAATTGATATTATTAATCCCATTGGTAGTGTTGTGGCAGATATTAACCAAGATGGGAAATTAGATATTATTACGGGGCAAACCTCTCATCGAAACTCAGATATTAGTAACCGTATTTATTTTTTCGAGAACAATATTCCCTTTGAAGGCAAGCGTAGTATTCGTTTTTTTCTAAGAGGAAAAGAAGCTAATTCTCAAGGTATTAGTTCAATGGTTTACTTGCAAACTAAGAAAGGTGAAGAAGAGAAAACTCAAATGAAGTGGGCCGAGTTTTCCCAAGGAGCTCTTCCTTCTCAAAATGAGGAAGGTATGTATTTTGGAATAGGGGCCTCTGAGAAATTAATTCAAGTTAAGGTTCGTTGGCCTGCAAAAAGTAATAGCCAAGTAAGAGGCAGAAAAGCACTGGAAAGAGAATATAACTTAAGCAACTACCACTTTAAATTTCATTTAGATATTACACTTTGTGATTCTGGTCGCCATTTTCAGGGCCTTGGTACTTGTGATTAAATATATAAAATCATTTCGCTTGCAGTGCAAACACAAGGGTGAGGTGCACAACGAGTGCAAAGATAATTGATATGATTCCAAAACTTCGGATGAGAATTTACTTCTTGAAAATCCATGCGCTTAAGATAAATCTGAGAACTATTATCAGGAGACTCAAGCCAAGAGTGACAGACGATGGCCTTCGTTCCCATTTCTTTTAAAATCTCAATTGAGCGAGACGATAAAAGTTTTCCGAGTCCCTTTTTTTGATGTGAGCTTGCGACGAATAAGCTTTTGAAATAGGCCACATTCTCCATTGGAGCATCCCATTTTTGAGGTGTAATCGCATGAATCGTATGCTGCCATTTACCAGGGGCCAAGCTTAAGCGAATGGCCACGAGCTCATCACCATCAAAAGCTAAAAGTGACGCTGTTATGCCTTTGTCATGTGAAAGTTCGACGATTTGCACTAAATCTTCAAGAGAGTAATAATCTTGTCCAACCCACCGGTCAGTAAACTTTTTAACGTAGTTACAGTGGTTTAAAGTCAAATATTGAATTTGATAATTCGTATCTTTCATATTGGGCCGACTTTAGTATTGATTGACCAGTTTTGCAATTCATCCTAGTATGGTGACCCTATGAGCGTATCTTACTGGAATGACAAATCAGAAGGCAAAACTCTTAATGCTGATATTTCAATTGTTGGTGGAGGTATTGCGGGTTTATCGTGCGCTTATTGGTTGCAAAAAGAAGATCCAAGTTTAAAGATTGTTTTGATTGAGAAGTATGAAATAGGATCAGGCGCTACTGGTCGTAATGCTGGCTTTATCACTTGTGGCTCAGTTGAGCATTTTAACCGTTTGGTAGGTAAACATGGTAAAGAGGGAGCGTTAGAAATTTGGCGTTTTTCTGAAGATAATCTAGGTCTTTTAAAACAAGAAATTATTCAAAATGACGAAAAAGACTTTCTCTTTGAAGATCGTGGAAGTTTTTCTTTGGCCAGTAGTGAAAGTGAGTTTAAAGAGCTTAAAGAATCGGCTAAGTTAATGGACTCCATGGATATCAATGTTGCTGTTTTAGAAGAGAATGAAATAAAAAAAGAACTTGGGGCTGAAAAATTTGTAGGAGGCATTCATTATATTAATGATGCCAGCATTAATCCCATCAAACTTCTCCATGGAATCAAAAGTAAATTTACAGACCAGGTGACTTTACTTGAAAATCACGAAGTTTTTGATATTCAAACAGTTGGTGATAGTAAGCTCATTCGTACAAATAAAACGAATATTGAAAGCTCTATCGTTATTCTTGCAACTAATGGCTATTCGGCACAATTAAATAAATATTTTGATGATAAAATTTTTCCTACACGAGGACAAATTATGTCAACAGCACCTGTCCCTCATTTTATGAAAGGCCCTTGTTACGCAAACTTTGTTTTGGATTATTTTCGCCAACTTCCGACAGGGGAACTTATTATTGGTGGCTTTAGACAACTTCAGAAAGATGTGGAGAAAGGTTATTCCGATGAGACTTCAGATATTATTCAAAAAGCATTAGAAGATTTTTTACAAGAGCATATCCCTGCTGTTCGCAATACTCCTATAACTCACCGTTGGTCTGGGATTATGGGCTTTAGTGTAGATGGGCAACCTCTAGTTGGTTCACTTCCTCAAGACCCGCAAATGTACTTTTGTGGAGGATTTACTGCTCATGGACTTGGTTTGGCCTTTCATTCGGCCAAAGCGTTAACTGATTGTCTTTTTGATAGACCCATTCCTAAGTTTATTTCGGCCAGACGATTTTAAATTTTTAGGATGCCGAAAGCAGTAAGTGGCATGGTCATTAACCATTCCACTTGCTTGCATAAAAGCATAGCAAATAGTTGAGCCAATAAATTTAAAACCACGTTTTTTTAAATCTTTACTCATTGTATCGCTTATCGTTGTTTTAACAGGTAAGCTTTTGAGATCTTCATAGTTGTTCAATATTGTTTTTCCTGCCACAAAAGACCAAATATATTGACTAAAACTACCAAATTCTTTTTTGACTTCTAAATAGGCCTTCGCATTTGTTCTGACAGAGTAGACTTTGAGGCGATTACGAATAATTTTTTCATTAGTTAAGCATTTTTCAAGATACTTATCAGTAAGTTTCGAGCATTTTATGGGGTCGAAATTTTTAAAAACTTCCCGGTAACCTTCTCTTTTATTCAGTACCGTCTCCCAAGATAAACCTGCTTGAGCACCTTCAAGGCATAAGAGTTCAAAAAGTTTTTCATCATTCTTAAGTGGCCTGCCCCATTCTTTATCATGATACTGGATATAGAGTGGATTTTTAGCATTGGCCCAAGAACATCTTTTTTTCATTTTAGCAATGGGCCTTAATGATTTTAACAAACTCATCAATATGGTCGGGAAGTTTATTAAAGTTTAATGTTGAAAGATAGATACTTGATTTGGGAAGTCCTTTAAGTTCATAAATTATGAATTTAAAACTCTTATGAAGCTTAATGGTATGCTCTGGAACAACCGCAACACCAAGACCAAGATTAACGAGTTTAATAATAGCAGTAATAGAGTTTACTCTGACAATCTTATCTGGTTTCTTTTTATACATAGTCATAAGGTGACTATCATCATTATAAACAATCCAAGGATATTGCCAGACAGTTTTTGTATTTACGTTACTTGGACCAATCAGAACAAGTTTTTCTTCAAAAATGCGAAGAGAGGTGACTAAGTCACTTTGGATGTTTTCAGGCGTAAAGACAACATCATAACGGCCTTCGAGTAGAGATTTTTTAAGATTATCAGGATAATCAGTTTCAACTTGTAGCTGATCATGCTTTTTAGCGAACTCACTCATAACAGGGATAAACCATGTTTCAAGAAGCCCGTGCAGAATCCCCACTTTTATAAGTTGTTGCCCAGAGCTTTGTAAAATAGATTGGGCCTTTTTTTCGAAAATTTGAATAGTTGAAAGTAAGTCTTCACCTTTTTGAGTGAGAACAACTTTCTTTGAAGAGCGAACAATCAGTTGCTGACCGAGAGCATCTTCTAAAAGTTTAATTTGTCTGCTGACTGCAGACTGAGCAATATTAAGATCCTTGGCCGCTTTAGAAAAATTTAGGTATTGGGCCGTTACACAAAAGGCCTTCAAATATCTATAATCGAGGCCAAAAGAAGGATTCATCTAATCTCCAGGTGTGTTGGAACGAGAGATTCATCTTTAAAGAATTTACCCTCGTGTTTATGTTCATTATAGTTTTTAAATAGAAACCCATCGTCGTTATTATCTGGATCAAAGAGGTAATCTAAAACTCCCGCGTGGCAATAATAATGAGTAAAGGGATCGATATGAATGGTGATAGTTGCAAAATCAAACTCGCGAGTTATGATAATATCGTCGGTAAGAGGTTCACTGAATCCAGTCTCATAGGTGAAGCCACCACAGCCTTTGCCTCCAATTTTTAGGCGAAAAACCATATTCTCTAACGTATAATCGTTCTCTTGAATGAGCTTAATCTGACGAGCAGCATGATCGGTGAGAATAAAGCTTAAATTTTGGTCAGTAAGTGACATGATATTTCCTATTGATTAATATAGAAATTAGATAGGAAAGTAGCACAATTCCTTTTTCCCCTCAAGCCCTATGAGCAAGGAGTGTAAGAATGAGTCTTAAATATTTAGTAGAAATTGAGTCGCCTCATACCCATATCGTAAAAATTTCACTATTAGGAAAAAAGAAGGGACAGCAAAAACTCAATCTGTTCCTCCCTTCTTGGTCTCCTGGTTCATATCTAATGCGTGAATATGCTAAAAACGTGAGAACATTTAAGGCCTTTGATGAAAAAGGAAGAACCATATTTCACCAACAAACCGCTAAAGGCATCTGGGAGCTGGATTTTAATCATCCTGAGTTTAAGTGTAGTTCTGAAGACTTCACTGTTGAGTATGAGCTTTACTGTCATGAATTAACAGTGAGGACGTCTCATATCGATGATTCTCATGCTTTCTTGCACGGTCCATCTATTTTTATGGGATGCCAAGAACTTGCGATGAATGATTTGGAAGTTGAAGTGAAATTTCCTGCACTTTGGTCAAAGCTTACGACTTCTTTGGAAGATATTTCTACGGAGCGCACAAAGTTTATTTATAAAGCGCAAGATTATGATGAATTGCTAGATTGTCCTATTGAGATTGGCTGCCATGAGACAGATGGATTTATGGTGGATAATAAAGAGCATCACCTGGCCTTTTATGGAGAAACTTATCCACATGCCTATGATTTGAAGAGTGATATTAAAAAAATTGTGGAATATGTTTCAGGCTATGTGGGAGAAATTCCTTATGAGAAATATTATTTTATTACTCATTTTGTAAAAGATAAATTTGGAGGGCTAGAGCATCAAAATTCAACTGCTCTTCAATTTGATGGAAGAAAACTAGTTAAAAGAGAAGCCTATGTCCAGTGGCTGGCGCTTGTTGCCCATGAGTATTTTCATACATGGAATATTAAAAGAATTAGACCCATTGAATTAGGCCCCTTTGATTATACTAACGAAAATTATACGACTATGCTTTGGCTCGCTGAAGGACTTACAAGTTTTGTGGATGAACTATTTGTTTATCAGTCAGGATTGTGTACTTTGGAAGAATACCTAAAGATGCAAAAAGATAATTTCACGAAATACTATGGAACTCCAGGACGTAAGTTTCACTCATTAGAGCAGAGCTCATTTAATGCTTGGATTAAATTATACCGCCCAGATGAGAATTCTAAAAACTCAACTGTCAGCTATTATTTAAAAGGTGGACTAGTTTTTTCTCTACTGCATATTGAATTGCTCAGTTTTAATAAATCAATGCAGGATTTCGTAAGAGAGCTTTGGAGTCGGTATAAAAAAGATCCTAAAATGGGAGTCACGACAGAAGAAGTACTCTCTATTATTGAAAGTTTAAGTGATAAAAAGACGGCGCAGTGGTTCTATCAATTGGTGGCATCTACTGAAGATATTGATTTTGAGTCTTATTATAAAAAAA
>CAYGUN010000007.1:21792-27006 GCA_964353025.1 uncultured Bacteriovoracaceae bacterium | reverse complement strand
ATGTGATATTGCTCATTTGGAATGATTCGTTCACTTTTTCTTCTAATAAGGATACCTTTCTACAAAAAAATCTCTTAACAACAAAGATATTTGAGTAAAAGAAATATTAGTTTGCTCTTCTAACTCTCTAATAGAGAGCCCCTTATAAATAAATGAGTAGCAAATAAATTTTTCTTTTAACCATGCAAACCAAGAACTCAAAGGACCTGTTTTTAAACTTCTTTTCGCAAATTCAAAACGAATCATTGTCTGTTTTAAAGAAAGACCTTCAATAAAAAAATAATTCCAAAACTCATTGAATTCTTTTTCATAGCGACCTTCCCATGTAATATTTGAAATATTTAATTCAATCCATTTTTGAAAGCCATCAAAGTCATTTTGAGAAAATAAAATCATTAAACTTAAACCCTTTTAATAAGAATTCCTATCCCCTGTCCTCCACCAATACAAGCAGAAGCGATACCTATATTTTTATTCATTTCCACTAATTGCCTTGCCAGTGTATAGGTGATTCGAGTTCCGCTTGCGGCAAGTGGATGTCCAAGAGCTATTGCTCCTCCCCAAATATTAAGCTTATCCAGATCCCAATCAAGCTCTTTAGCACAGGCAAGAGTTTGAGGAGAAAAAGCTTCGTTAATTTCAATTAAATCAATATCTGATAATTGCATACCATTTCTTTCAAGTAGCATACGAATTGCAGGAACAGGGCCAATTCCCATTATGGTGGGATCCACTCCAATGACAAAGCCATCTATAATTTCAGCAATTGGCTTAAGCCCTTCTCTTTTCACAAATTCTTCTGATGCAATTAAAGCAGAAGAAGCACCATCCACAATCCCGGAAGCAGAACCTGGAGTGACAACTCCTTCTTTATCAAAGGAAGTTCTAAGTTTGGCCATAGATTCCATCGAAGCATCAATACGTAAATGCTCATCCTTATCACAAATCCCTTTTTTAAACTCTACCGGTACAATTTCTTTTTGAAGGTATCCCTTTTCATAAGCCGCTGCTGCTTTTAAATGAGACTTATAAGAAAACTCATCTGATTGCTCTCTCGTAATAGAATATTTTTTCGCAAGATTTTCCGCAGTAATTCCCATTGGGATACAAGCATACTTATCAGTCAAAGCATCTAAAAGCATATCCACTGTTTGAAGAGCGCCATATTTCGTTCCAAAACGCCCTCCATAAACAAGGTGTGGAACCATGGACATATTTTCAACCCCAGCCGCTAAAACACATTCAACTTCACCAAGTTTTATATTTTTTACTGCATCCATAATAACCTGAATGCCTGACCCACAAAGTCTGTTAACCACATGCCCTGGAGTCTCTTGCTTCATTCCTAACTTCAGTGCCAGGTGACGACCTCCATACATAGTATCTGTTGAAGAAGGCACAACATTTCCGAGGATTACCTGATTAACCTTCTCGGGTGAAAGACCTATATCACTTAAAAGCCCCTTAGAGGCGTGCACTGCTAAATCGACAGGTGTAATTTGCTGAAGGCTGCCACCGAATTTACCAAAAGGTGTTCTTTTTCCATGCACTAAATAAACTTTTTTACCTTGGTTGAGCGTATTGGTGCTCATTTTTGCCTCCTTGTTTCAAACAAACATTATTAAGTATCATAATAGAGAATGCTTATTATGGCATTACAAAATGCAAGGAAACGATGAATGTCTAATTCGGCCGATTTACAAACAGTTAAAATCGATTTGAACAGAAGAGCTGAATATAAACGCAGTCTTTCTGAGCTGGAAAAAGAAAGAAGACAGTATCGACAAAATCTTGATTCTTTAGTGAAGAAAAATGAACAAGAAATTAAAAATGTTCAAAAATCTTATGATGTCAAAATAACTAATGAAAAGGCTGATTTAGAAAGACAACTGATTAAGGTAAGAAATGATAATCAGAGAAAGCTCACAGAAGAAACTGATAGACATAAACAAATGGAAGCTGAGGTCAAAGGCGCTCACGAGCAACAAATTATAGAATTAAAAGATAGTTTTGCAAAAGAAGTTGAACGCTATGAAGAAACTCGTCAGGCGTATCTAGATAATGCAAAAAAGAAATATGAGCTTGAGAAAGCAAAAATGAATTCGTAATCGATAGGAGCAATTAAATCATGGATTTAAACCAGTCATCATCAAAAGAAAAAATCAGAATCAACGGAAGAGCACAAATTGTAGAAATGCTAAGATTTATGGACGATGACGAAAGAAATACCCTACTTAGAAATATTAATCTACGTAACTCCACAATGGCCCGTGAACTAATGGAAGAGAGCTTTAGCTTCCAAAATTTTATGGGATTAAGCGATCATTCTATCTTGAGAACTCTTAGCTATGTAAAGCCTGCTGTTATAGGAGTTGCACTTAAGTCATGCTCCTTAAAGTTTCAAAAGAAAATTCTCTCTCTTATAGATAGAAGTATTGCTGAAAAAGCCTTCTCTTATATGCAAAACCCAATGTCAAATCCAGCCAGAGATGCTTTAAAAGCACAGGACAAGATTGCTCAAACCGCAATTGCCTTAGCTCGAAGAAAAGTCATTAGTTTAAATTAATTTTTTGATAAAATTTTCATCTTCCGCTTGAAGTTCTGATCCATCATTAAGAAGCGGATCCACGATTTTGTGCTCTCTTATCATTTCTTGTGTTGAGATTATACGAGAAGAAATAATTTCTATTATCTTTGAAATCCATCCTGGAGAAGATTTCAAAAAAGAAGTTACATCTTTAAAGCTGACAGGAACAACAGTGGAATCACCCAGAGCTGTTACGGAATAGTTATACTCTTTTTCAAAAAGACAATCCTCTCCAATGATATCTCCAGCCTTGGCCACGTATAACGGTATCACTCTCTTATCATCTGAAAGACTAAAGGCCATAAGCTCACCCTTTGAAACCAAATACATCTTGCTTGCTTTTGCATTGGCCTTAAAAAGAAGATCACCTTTTTTTATTTCTTTTTCATCAATGTCATTACCTAGAGATAAATCCATCTTTTATTTCTCCCTCAATAAGAGTCCCATAACGTAAACCATAAGTACTTACAATTATACTCTCTACTGAGCATTTATCAAATATTGAGCTGGCCACAACCATTCCACCTTTAATAGTTCGGGCCCTTTTACCAAGAAATGGATATTTATCTAAAAATTGCTGCTCATTAAATTGTTTATTTTCTTCAACTAAAGACAAAAATTGCTCGCGCATCATACAGTGATTATGAACCTCATCTTCAATAAATTTTTTATGTCCTAAATGCATATTCGCAACTGAAGTCATCGTTCCCGCAACACAAAAAAGTTTTTTTGTGACATAAGGTTTTGTTTCGTATTTAGAAAAAACAGCAAGAAGCTTTTCATCAACTTGATCAGATTGAATCCAGTCCGTTACTCGAACTGCACCAAAGGGTAAACTAATTGTTTCAATAATTTTAAAAGGTTTAGTCTGGACTTTTATTAACTCAGTGGATGCTCCGCCAATATCCATAATGATAATTTCAGGATCTGAAATATTTTCAAAAAGAACTCCGCGTGCAGAATAATAGGCCTCTGCTTCAGAAGTAATAATCTTAACTTGAATTCCAAGTTCCGCTTCTACTTTCTCATAAAAATCTTTTGAATTAGATGCCACACGTGATGCTTCAGTGGCCGTTGCAATTATCTTTTCAGGAGGTACTCCCAGCTCTTTGGCCTTTTTCCCATACTCGCTTAAAGCAGAAAAAGTTGCATCCATTGATTCTTCTAAAAAAGAACCATTCTTATCTAAATCTCGTCCAAGTGCTGTTACGTAAGACTGCTTATGTAATTCTTTTAACAATCCATTATTATCTTCAGCAACAAGAAGCAGGGTACTATTTGAA
The DNA here is from genome assembly GCA_964353025.1 of uncultured Bacteriovoracaceae bacterium. GTDB lineage: Bacteria > Bdellovibrionota > Bacteriovoracia > Bacteriovoracales > Bacteriovoracaceae > CALFYV01. Next base: position 23,136 of record CAYGUN010000007.1, on the reverse strand, counting down.
CCTATATCGATTGAAGCTTTAACTTTCAAAAATATTCCTTATTTTCTCATCAAAAGGATAAGTTAATACACCCTTTTCACATATAATCCCTGTAATATGCTCACAAGAAGTAACGTCAAAACTAGGGTTTAATGCTCTCGCTTCCTTATGAGCAATTAATATTTTCTTATATTGAGTAATTTCTTCTTCCGGTCTCAGTTCAATTTCAATATCATCTCCAGAGACAGATTTTGGGTCAAATGAACTCAAGGGTGCTACTACATAAAAGGGAATATTATAATTTTTTGCCACAATCGCCAAAGTAGATGTCCCTATCTTGTTGGCCGTGTCACCATTTAAAGCAATTCTGTCTGCACCTACAAAAATAGCATCAACCATATTATTTTTCATTAAATAAGAGCATGCAGAATCGGCTACAATTTCATGAGAAATTTTTTCTTTTATAAGCTCATAAGAACTAAGTCTACTGCCTTGAAGGTAAGGTCTTGTTTCATCAACGTAAACATGTTGTACTTTTCCAATTGAATTTAAATAACTAACAACCCCTAAAGCTGTACCCAAGCTGCCGCAAGCTAAAAACCCAGTATTACAATGAGTTTGCAATCGATAGGGACCATTTGAAATTTTAGTTAATTCCGAAGCTGCATATTTGGCCATTTGTAAATTTCGCTCATGAGATAGTTTTAATTCATTATGACCTAATTCAACTAATTTTTGATAAATAGTCTCTTTACTGTGCCCCTCTGAAATTAAAGATTTAATATAACTTTCACATTTTTGTACTTCAAATTTTAAATTAACAGCAGTTGGCCTTGAACTAATAAGATAATCACAATCTTTTTTTAATTTTTCTAAATTAATATCATTATAGCTTTTTACTGTCAGGGCCATCGTGTAAATAGCACTAAAGCCGATAGAAGGTGCCCCTCTAACAACCATATCTTTTATCGCATGGTAACCATCTTCTAATGTTTTAACTTCAACAAACTCCTCTTCAGCAGGAAGAACCCTTTGGTCTAAAAGTTTTAAAACACCTAATTCAAATAGGATTGGTTTTATCATTTCAATCCTTTGAGAAGTTTAGGATTAATAATAATATTATTATCTTTTAACATTTTTTTAAACTTCGCTGAATCAATAAACTTTGTCGCTCGCCCTTTCATTGAGCTGCTCAATAGTTTTTCAATTGTAAAATTAGGCAATGGTAATAACTCCAATCCCTCTCCCATTAAGAGTAGAGGGAATTGAGAAGTTCCAATTATTCTTTTTAAATAACTTGAAACTTTTGAATTTTTATACTTTGCGCTAACTTCTAATTCACTTTTCTGAGAACGATCCTTTAAA
>CAYGUN010000007.1:0-21782 GCA_964353025.1 uncultured Bacteriovoracaceae bacterium | reverse complement strand
CCTTTAAATAAAGAACCCCCTTCCCAGCTAGTTCAAATCTCTCGTTTAGATCTTTAAGTTTTAAACTCTTTATTTGAGCAATTCCATTTTCCATCTCCGCCTGAAGCTTTAACTCTGAAAAGTTACCATCAAAATTAAGCTCATTGATTATATCCACAAGCTCTTGAGAGTTTTTCTTTTTAAAGAAATTATTTTCCTCTAGAAACTTCGTCACATACTTGTCGATATCTATTGCATCAAACTTCCCATCTCTTACAGTGATCGATGCGTAAGAATTGGCTATTTCATTTTCATAATCTCGAACAATCTGTGTGCCTAAGTCACCTGACATTATCCCGGTATAGTTTTTAAAATAATCTGGAAGAAAAAGGTTTATGGCCGAAAGAGGAGTATTAACAAACGTAGAATCAATTTTAGTGGTCTTAATATTATCTTCATCTCTATGCAGATAATATGAAAGTTTCCCCGTCCCATTGCCAATATTAAAATCAATTTCCTTGCTCACAATTGAATAAGGATTAACAAAAAGTTTTCCATTTAATGATATCTTATTTTCATTAATAAACATTTGTCTTAAATCGAGATCAATTTCACCTTGCAGATAAGGGTAGCGCGTTCTCAGCATTTTCTTCTTAGTCCTACTTCCAGAGTACACAACCTCTTCTTCATTTGATGCTGAGTAAAAAATATCTCTAAAGTTTACTTTCTCCAGCTTGATAGAAGTTGCTGAAATTTTCGCTTTATAACTATCAAAAAACGAAGACTTATTCTGCTTATAGTAGTAATTAAAATTAGTTGAAAGATCAGTTACGACTGTCCCGTCAAAGATATTAGATATTAAATTAAAATAAACTGAAGAATCTTCCATCTTACCCGAGAGAGTATTATTGAAACTAATACTATAAGGAAGACCTAGTCCAAATTCACGGTCAGTTTTAAATGTAAACTTTGGAGAAAAAACATCATCGGCTTTATTGTAAGTTGCCTCTCCTTCTATTATAAGTTTTGAATTTTCAAAATCTAAATAAGATAGCTTCTTTTTGAGTTTATCTCCCAAAATCTCCACAATATTTTTAAGTGAAGCAATTAATTGAGTGTTGCTTAATTTTAAATTACCTGATCCAAAAGAAGCATTGGTTTGGAAATCTAAAATTTCACCTATTTTGGTATCTACAAAAAAGTCACTATCGCCGTTTTTATAAAGAGTGAGATTAATACTGTTTTGTAATAAAGGAATAACTTGTGGATATCCACTGTATTTTAAATTAGTAAACTTAGTAACAAGAAAACTTTCTAAAACGCTCTCTGAAAGATATTTTTTTAAATTAACCTGTCCAATAGCGAGGACATTTGTCTTTATACTTTCGTCATCTTCTAGGCTATAATTAATATCACTGGAAATTTCATAAGCTGTCGTAGTTGAAGAATTAAGATCTTTAATCACCACTTTTTCTAATTCAATGGATTTAAAATTCTCTGTTTTTAATTTATAATTTAACTTTGTATGATAAAAAATGAAGTTTAAACGGCTATTCGCAATAAAAGATAGCACTTCTAATTCTTTATAGAGTTTTTGTTCTATGAGGGCCTGTCTCCAGTTATTACCTTTTTTATACTTTTCAAAATTAAATTCCGGAAAATGTCCCGTAAGCCTTAGTCGGCCACCATTGAAAATTAAAGACAAAAGAGGAATTTTTAATTCAAAACTTTTTAACTTGCATAAAGTTTCAATATCACCTTCTGACTGCCTTTTTTTAAGCTTAATAACTAGATCTTTACCAAAAAGCTTTAATGACGTGGAAAGCGAATACTCAAGTTCAGAAAAATCGATTGAGATATTCGGAAATGCTCTCTCAATAGAAGTGATTGTCACTTTTTTAATATCTTTTACATCTATTAAAGAATGCAAAGAGCCCACGAAAATCATCAAACATATAAGAATGAATGATACATAGAGCACAATTTTTTTTATATTTTCATTCATTTTTTTTCATCTAAAACTTTCTTTAAAAGTTCGTTTACTATTTGAGGATTTGCTTGCCCTTTTGTTTGTTTCATAATTTGGCCCACAAAAAAACCGAAAACTCTATCTTTTCCTGCCAGAAATTTTTCAACTTCACCAGGGTTAGAATCAACAACAGTTCTCACCATAGTTTCAATTTCAGTTGAATCACTAATTTGAATAACTCCCATTTGTTTAATGACTTTAATTGCTGATTTTTTTTCATCATACATTTTTAAAAGGACATCTTTCGCAATTTTTCCTGATATCTTTCCTTCTTCAATTTGAGTAACCAAGATTGATAACTCACTTGCTGTCACGGGAGAATGAGAAATTTCTGTTCCTGACTCATTGATTAATTTAAGTAGTTCTACCATAACCCAGTTAGAAATTTTCTTAGCGTCCCCTTTAAAAGTCTTCATTGCTTCTTCAAAGTAATTAGCAAGATTAATAGAGGAGCTTAAAACTTCTGCATCGTAGAATGGGATATTGTATTCATCTACAAATCTTCTTATTTTTTCATCAGGAAGTTCCGGTAAATTATCTTTAATTTTCTTGACTCGTGCCTCATCAACTACCAAAGGCATTAAATCAGGCTCTGGGAAATAACGATAGTCATCAGCATCAGATTTTGTTCTTAACACTCTTGTTTTTCCAGACTCTACATCAAAGAGAAGAGTTTGCTGGTCAACTTTGCCACCAGAGTCCAAAAGCTTTGACTGTCTTTCCCATTCATACTCAACAGCTCGCTCAACACTTCTAAAGCTATTTAAGTTTTTCACCTCTGTTCTCGTCCCATATTTCTCAGTGCCTTTTTTTCTTAGAGAAAGATTCACGTCACAACGCAGATTTCCTTCTTGCATATTTCCGTGACAAACACCTAAATAAACCAAGATGGATTGAATTTTTTTAAAATACTGTGAAGCCTCTTTGGCACTTCTAATATCCGCGTCCCCAACAATTTCAATAAGAGGAGTTCCTGAACGATTTAAATTAATTAAGGAAGATTTTCCTACGTGCATGGATTTCCCCGTATCCTCTTCCATTTGAACTCTTTGGATACCAATCTTCTTTTCTTTCCCTTCATCATCAAGAATCGTAATAAATCCATCTTGAGCAATAGGAATATCAAATTGGGTTATCTGATACCCTTTAGGTAGATCTGGGTAAAAATAATTTTTTCTATCAAATTTTGAAATATGATTAATACGGCAATTAAGAGCAAGCCCTGCGCTTAATGCATAATCTACTGCTTTAGTATTAAGAAATGGTAATGTTCCTGGTTGCGCCGTACAAACTGGACATGTTTTGGTGTTTTCATATGAGCGCGTACTAATTTCACAGTGACACCAAGCTTTTGTCGCTGTTGATAATTGAGCATGAATCTCTAAACCAATAACTGCTTCGTATTTCATTCATTCACCTCAAAAGCACGAGCACATTTCAACAACTCTCCGTCCTCAAACATCTTCCCTATTAACTGAATTCCAAGTGGGAGTTTTTCGCGCGTTTCACCAAAAGGTAAGGCCACAGCAGGAAGGCCCGCCAAACTAGCTGGAATGGTATAGAGGTCATTCATATACATTTTAAAAGGGTCCTTTACACTTTCACCAATTTTAAAAGCAGGTTCTGCGCAAACTGGATTAAGTATAAGATCACAATTTTCAAAGGCCTTTATAAAGTCTGTTTGAATAAGCCTTCGCACTTTACAGGCCTTAGCAAAATAAGCATCTTGATAACCTGATGATAGGGAAAAAGTTCCAATTAAAATTCTTCTTTTTACTTCTTCTCCAAAACCTTCCGTTCTGGAATTTACATAAGTCTCTTCCAGTGAACTTGCCTTTGCTCTATGGCCGAAATGAATTCCATCAAAACGAGCAAGATTGGCACTGGCCTCAGATGTAGCAATTAAATAATACACAGACACACTATACTTAGCATGTGGAAGAGTAATTTCTTTTATTTTACAACCTCTTTTTTTAAGCCTTTCCATCGCTTCATTAAGAGATTTTTTCACTTCATCATCACAAGCATCGATAAATTCGGGACAATAACCGATCGTTTTCCCTTTTAAATAACTGGGTTTTATAGAGGCAAGGTCTTCCACAATTTTTAAAGACCCTCGTGAAATTTGTGTACTATCTTTAGGGTCTTTAATACTTAAATGTTCAATGATACAACCCATATCAAGAATAGAGTTGGCCAAAGGTGCTGCTTGGTCGAGGCTTGAGGAGAAAGCAATTTGCCCATAACGAGAAACTGTTCCATAGCTTGGTTTATAGCCAACAAGCCCGCAAAAGTTCGCCGGTAATCTAGTTGAACCACCTGTATCAGTGCCAATACTAAAAAAAGATGAACCTTCTTTGACTGAAACTGCTGAAGAACCTGAAGATCCTCCTGCAACTCTAGTTTTGTCTATTGGATTTACACAATTTCCAAAAGGAGTATTTTCATTTGTGCTTCCCATTCCAAATTGATCACAGCTGACTTTTCCAATTAAAACCGCTCCCGCATTTTGCAAGACACCTGATACATGTCCCTCAAAAGGTGGGATATAATTATATAAAATTTTGGATGATGCCGTTGTTCTGATGTCTTTCGTGACAAAGAGATCTTTAAGCGTAAAGGGAATACCATCAAGAGGAGATACTGCATTACCCTTGCTATATCTTTCATCCGAAGCTTTTGCTTGCCCTTGGGCCCTGTCGGCTAAGAGTGAAATAAAAATATCATTACTACTCTCCCCCGCAATTTTAAGACTTTCTTTAATCAGTTCAGATGAACTTATTTTTTTCTCTTTTAATTGTTGATGAGTTGTATAAATATCTCTCATTTATTCCTCTTCAATAACAGCATCAAGCTTGAACTGCCCTTGTGATTTCTCTGGAGCATTTCTTAGAATTTCATCGTTGGATAAGGACTCTTTAATTTCATCTGCTCTCAAATAGTTTTGATCTTTTATATAAAAATCAAGGTATTCATAAACAGGCGAAAAAAGTGGATCAACTCCATCTGTGCTCACCTCAGATAATTCATTGGCATAATCTAAAACTTTTTGAAGGTGATGCTGAAAGGCCTCAACTTCATTATCTTTAATGTTTAGACGTGCTAGTCGACCAACATGCTTTACTTCTTCTGCTGTTACCTTAACTTTAGACATATAAACCTCAAACCTGCTCTAAGGGAGCAAACCGGACCATAAACTTTTTTCTCATCCCATCAGAAAATTTTATGACAACCTTCTCATCATTGCCAAATCCCTGGGTATCTAAAACAATCCCATGTCCATAAAGTGCATGTTGTATTCTACAACCTTTTGGAAATTTCGATCTTTTTAAATTTCCAGTAGATACGTAGGATTTCTCTTGTTCTTCATAGCTCTCTTGGGAGTACTCTGTATCATAATGAACACCTGATGGACCAGGTTGTTTTCCACTTAGCCCGCTATCATTATAAAACTTCCATTCGTAATAACTCTCAGGAATTTCATCAATAAATCGACTCGGCCCGTTATATTGTATATTCCCCCAAAGCAGTCGCCCCCTGGCAAAACATATATGCAATTTTTTCATTGCTCGAGTCATGGCCACGTAGAATAAGCGCCTCTCCTCTTCTATGCCCATTTCTCCATTTTCAAGACTTTGAAACGAAGGAAAAAGAGACTCTTCGGCCCCGACTACAAAAACGAAGGGGTATTCAAGGCCTTTGGAGCCATGCACCGTCATGAGTGAGAGCTGCTCTTGAAACTCTTCCTCATTTTTATTCTGGTCCAAAGTTATAGTTTCAAGAAAACCTCCAAGAGATGGAGTTTTTTCTTGCGATTCATAGTCCTGGATGGCACTTGAGAGCTCTTCTAAGTTCTCTATTCGAGATAGGGATTCGTAGTTTTTATCGGCCCGTAAAAAATCAAGGTATCCCGATTCATGCAAAACCTTTTCATAAACCAGATGAGGCTTATGCCCCTGGGCCTCTAAAACCTTGCACTCATCCATAAGGTAAGAAAACTCTGATAATGAAGAGCGAATTTTAGCTGAGAGTCTTAGGTGCTTAAAATCATCGGGAATAGCTGCAATTTTTTGAATCACTTCAAACAAAGAGCATTGCAGCTTTACCGCCTCATCTTCTAGTTTTCTTAAAGATGTGGCCCCAACTCCACGAGCTGGTACGTTTATAATACGAGAGATGGCCAAGGAGTCTTTGCTATTAACTATAATTCTTAGATAACTCAAAAGATCTTTAACTTCTTTCCTATCATAGAATTTGATTCCACCCACAATGCGGTAAGAAAACTTCGTTTTTCTTAAAGCGTCTTCAATAACTCTTGATTGAGAATTGTTTCTATAGAAAATGGCAATATCATCTAATGAGTGTCCTTGTTTTTTTAAATACTCTATCTCATTAACGAGAAATTCGCTTTCACTTCTATCATCCTTACATTCAACGATAGCAATGCTTTCACCACTCTCATTATCAGTCCACATACTCTTACCCTTCCTATATTCATTATGGGAAATAACATGTGATGCCGCTTCGATAATGTTTTTTGAAGAACGATAGTTTTGTTCTAATTTTATAATTTTTGCTTCATTGTAGAGCTTTTCAAAATCCAAAATATTTCGAATATCAGCTCCACGCCAAGAGTAAATTGACTGGTCTTCATCCCCAACAACACATAAGTTCCGATGTTCTTTGGCGAGCAAATGTAGCAAAACAAATTGAGCGCGGTTGGTATCCTGGTACTCATCAACTAGTACATATTTAAATCTTCTTTTGTATCTTTCTAAGACTTCTGGATGATTTTCAAATAATTGAATAACTCCAACTATTAACCCACCAAAATCTAGCGCATTTGAACGGTGAAGCTCCGATTCATACTCAAGATAATAAGAATAAAACTCATCTTCTTTATCTACTGATGGCCCATCTACATCTTCAAAGTCAGACCTTAGAGCACAACCAGGGTAATGCCCTTGGTTTTTTATATCAGCAATATAATAAAGGATTGATGATGGAGGTAATTCCTTCTGACTAATTCCTCTTTTATTTAAAAGGGCCTTAACAATTGTCTTAGATTCTGAGTCATCGTAAATTGAAAAATTTTTACTAAGACCTAAGTACTCCGCTTCAGTTCTTAGAATGCGGGCACACATCGAGTGAAAGGTTGTTATTTGCAAAGCCCCTATATCGGTTCCCGTTTGTTGAGAAACTCTTTCTCTCATTTCACGTGCTGCTTTATTTGAAAAAGTGACCGCTAAAATTTGATAGGGACTTAAACGAAGCTCATCTAAAAGGTATTGAATGCGACTTACTAGAGTTCTCGTCTTACCAGAGCCCGCTCCAGCTAAAATCATCACAGGACCTTCAGTTTCTTTAACTGCTAGTTGTTGTGATTCATTTAAACTCTCTAGATCCATTACTCAACAGTTACTGACTTGGCCAAGTTTCTTGGTTTATCAATATCCGTCCCTTTTAATTTTGCTACGTGATAGGAAAAAAGTTGCATGAATATATTAACTAAGATTGGTGAAAAGTTCTCTAAACCTTTAAAATTTAAACCAAAAAAGAAATCACTTATCTCTAAAAGCTTTTTATCATTCTCTGGACCTATTCCAATAATAATCCCACGACGAGCTTTGACCTCTTCTGTATTGGAGAAAGTTTTCTCATATAATTCAGGCGCTACAATAGACAAATTAACCATTTGATCATCAATAAGTGCAATCGGCCCATGCTTTAACTCTCCAGCGGCATAACCTTCAGCATGAACATAAGCAATCTCTTTAAGCTTTAATGCCCCTTCCAAAGCTATTGGGAAGTATTGGCCACGACCGGTAAAAATAAAGCCTCTATGGTGATAGACGTTTTGAGCAATCTTTTTAATTTCTTTTTCACGAGATAATATATCTTCAACTCTATCTGCTAATAAATTAATTTCTTTCTCAAATTTTCCACTATCAAGAGTTCCATTCATGGCCTGAGAAAGCAAAAATCCGGTTAAAACTTGTTGAGTAAAGGCCTTTGTGCTTGCCACTCCTATTTCAGTTCCAGCTTTAATCAGAAGATTATAATCACAATCTCTATAGAGAGTGGAGCCTTCAACATTCACAATTGAAACTGTTGGGATTTTCTTTTCAATACATAAACCTGTGCAAGCCAAAGTATCTGCAGTTTCTCCTGATTGAGAGATAAAAATTCCTAGGTCATTATTACCAATAGCAGGTTCTCTATAGCGAAACTCACTAGCAAGTTCGACGACAGTTCGAGTTTTGTTAATTTTTTCAAAAAAATTCTTCATTACTAGACCTGCATGCCATGCAGTCCCACAACCAATAATATGAATAAAGTCTGGTTTGAGTCCTTTAACTTTTTCTAGTCTTTCTTTACCTTCCCCATGAAAATAATAAGCAGTGAGTGATCTCATGAGATCTGGTTGCTCATGAACTTCCTTGAGCATGAAATGCTCAAAATCACCTTTAGAGACAATATCAAGACTCATTTGTTTTTTCTGAATCTTATATCTTTCAGATGGACTTCCATCTGTTTCGTAAAAATTAAGGCAGGCCTTATCTCCTTCAGAGATCGCCTCACATAACACACTATCTCCTGGGAAATAAATATTTTCAGTAAATCCAATTAGGGCATAAGGATCTGAAGAAATAAAAACTTCCTTAAGCGTCTTATTATCTCCACAAACTAAAGGTGCCCCTCTTTTGATGGCATAAAGATTATCGTTTTCTTTGCTCATCACCACAAAAGCTGAATTTCCTTCAACTGTGGCGAAGGCCTTTAAAATTGCTTTGGGGACAGATTGGATTTGCTTATAAAAAGTTGTCACTAAGGCCAAGAAAACTTCAGTATCTGTTTGAGTTAAAAAGGTATAGCCCTCTTTTTGTAAATCTTCTTTGAGTTCTCTCGCGTTTTCTATAATTCCATTATGAACAATAGCAAATGAGTCATTGATATGAGGGTGAGCATTAACATCATTAACCGCCCCATGGGTGGCCCAACGGGTGTGACCTATTGCCGTATTAGAATGAGGTTTTTTCTCGGCCACCAAAAGTTTAAGATTATCAATCTTTCCCTCTTTTTTAAGCAGTTCAAGCTCTGATCCTCTTTTGTAACTCACGCCAGCAGAGTCATAGCCTCTATACTCAAGCCTTGTTAAGCCTTCTAAAACCGGTCCGATTGCATTTTGAGGACCTCTATAACCCACGATTCCGCACATAAGTGATTCCTTGTCATTAATCTAATCCACTTATGTAGCACTTTTGGGAGGAAATGGGTAATTTTAAACAGCGCGCAATTTATCTTATTTTTTCCATCATTTGTTGAGAAAATTTCAAAATAGAGGAGAATGGTCCCATACCAAAGTTTTAAGAATCGAAGGAGTGATTCATGAAATACCTATTGCTACTTATGGCCGTTCCTTTTTTATCGTTTGCCCAGGATAAACAATCTTCTTTTGAAAAAGGGTTTGAATATGGCCAAAAGTCTTGTGAAAAAAAATACTGTTTTTGCCAATATACCTATGGAACATACCCTTATAATTACCAACCAGTAGTTAATATTAAGGGAAACTCTCATCCCCTTGCTCCTGCTATGGGTGAGTATAGTTGTCATCAAAAATTAATGGATATGGCGGTCTGCCAGGATTAGAACTTGTAGCCAACTAAAGCTTTAGCAGAGTCATCGTTTACCACTTTTGAAATGCTAAAATTCAAGTCCCATGTCGGATTAAAAGCGTAAATAGCAGCTAAGCTATAATCTCTTCGTGGCTCCGATGGAACTCTCCCATTTTGAAGATATTTAAGAGTAAGCCTTAGTGTTAAATTATCACTTTTTTTAATCCAACCAATTTGAGGTCCCACAAAAGGACTAGGTTTATCAAAGATTGTTTCAAATTCAGTACTAACAAAGAAATAGAATAAGTGAGAGTAATACTGAAAACTCGGCCCCAAATAAACATTTAAATATGTTCCTACTTTATGTCTTTCAACTCGGTCACTTTTTGCGCCAAAACTAAACTCCCAACTCCATTTGTTTTCCACTAACAAAATAGGCCTTAGGGCCAGAACATGGGCGAATTCATATTTATCTAAATAAAATTCATCCGTCTTTTCATCAAATTCAAAGCTTAATTTATTCATCTCTAGAGAGAAATCTGAATAAACATCTCCATTGGGTTCTTCAATGGCATGCAACGCACTTCTATATTTAAAATTAACTCTTTTTATATCACCTACTGTTTTCCCCAAAGCAAAAACACGGGGATAGTGACCAAAGTTCATCTTGTCTTTCTTTATTTTTAATTCGCTTGAGTTATTTGAGACAAAATTCACCTGACTGCGAGTTAAAAGAACTTCGCTTTTAAAGTCTTTGATTTTATCATTTTTGGAATCAAAGAAAATATCATCAGAGTGTTTGTAATCCATAATATCAATCATGGCATCCAGAGTTTTTGCTTTCTCTTGATTACTCTTATTTTTTAAATTTGGCATTTTTAAATTTTCAATAGAACTTGAAACTAATATTTTTTGCTCACTATTTAGATCTTCATATTTAGAAATAACTCTTCTTCTTAATGAGGGACGATGATAAGTTGCTTTAAGTATTCCCTCTCTATTAATTAATGGCATTAATGTATCAATGGGAAGAACAATGGAATGAAGATCACTCATTAAATCCCACTCCGGTCTTACAGCATCAACAAATCTCAAAATATGATAGGAACAGTTTTCTGAAAGGTAGTAGTAATTAAAAAGAGCTAGATTCATATCCCATAAATGGGCCAGGAATAATTCTTTATCCTCACTTGAAAAGTTCAATTCAAACTCCCATAAATCGCGGGATTCTAAATCGTTATATTCTCTCATTTTTAAAAAATAAGGTAGAAGACTAAAGCGTCCAAAAAAACCTCCTATCATTCCATAGAGACCATAAAGAAATCCATTAGAAGTTGTCACTTGGGCCGAAAAATCTACGGAATAGGAATTCAAATCACTATTTAAGGCATTACCTGAATTAAGCTTAAGCAAGGTATGCCCAAAAGCTGATGCTGGTTTATTAATATAAAAAGATGAAAAAATAACGGAAACTGTTTTCAACTTTATCTTGTCTTTGAACTTATTAAAGTCACTACACCTATTTAAATCAAAAGGGTTTAATTTCACGTTCATGCGCTTAAGAAAAATATACCTGCCAGGAAAAGTACAGACTGGATGTTTATTAATATCCTTATACAAGGAAGAGTTCTTGTTAAAATTTTCAATGGTAGCTAGGTACTCATCCTGAGGGCTTTCTTTCCCATTTTTTGAGAAAAAATAACCATCATGATCAACTTCACTCTCATAACCCGAAGATGTTTTGTTATACCGGATAAGCTTAAGCCATTGTTGAGATAGATAGACAGGATTTGAGGTTTGCGCAAAAACAGGAGAACCAAAAAAGAAGAGGCCAAATAATATGGCCCCTCCGACTAAACTGAAATATAAAGCTTTTAAATTAAAGTAAAGCTGAAATTTCTTCGTGAATTTTTGCTGGTGTATTACCTTTAGCAAAGATTTTTCCATAGTTACTTTTTAGTACTGCAGTATCAGCACCATTTTTTTCAATAAGAGTTAGGTAAGTTCCAAGAGCTTCCCCATTTCCTTTAGCGATGTCATTTGATAAAGCAACTGTGTTTGCTTCAACAAAAGAAACGGCTGCAACTTTTGCACCTTGAGCATCTTCACATCCAAGAGTACCAGTTGACATACCAAAAGTTTGGTTACCAGAAGTTCCATTGAAAGTAGCAGCAAGAACGTTCATTACAAGTCCTTTGCTATCTTTAAATAAAACAGAACCAAGTCCACATCCAGATGGTCCGTGTGACTTTGCGAAAGATGTTACAGAAACAGCTAATAAAGCTAGAACTACTAAAAATCTCATATTTCCTCCATAAAATTGTTGAATCCTGATTATAGGCCCTGAAATATTTCTTGTCTTCTATTTAGTTATTTTTTCCCATTAAAAGCAGGGAAGTTTTTTGCACGATTTTCTTTTGTTACTTGACGTGATCGCGCTATAGCAAAAGACTCGGATGGCATATCATTAGTAATGGTAGAACCTGCGGCGACTAATGTATTATCCCCTATTGTAACAGGAGCTACGGCCTGGCAATCAGATCCGATAAAAGAATTTTTTCCAATGATTGTTTTATGTTTATTTTTTCCATCATAGTTGCAAGTAATGAAACCACATCCTACATTGGAGTTTTCACCAATTTCAGCATCACCAATATAACTTAAATGTGAAACCTTCGCGCCCTTGTGCAAAGTTGACTTTTTTACTTCAACAAAGTTACCAATTTTCACATCTTCACCGATATCAGCTCCTGGACGCAATCTCGCCATAGGACCAATTTTAGAGCCTGCTTTTGTTTGGGCTTCTTCTATATAGGAGTTGGCAAAAATAGAACTTCCTGGGCCAATCTGAGCACTTTTAATCACCACGCCCATCTCTATTAAAGAGTTCTCTCCGATTGTTGTATCACCTTCAATAACAACATTTGGATAAATTGTGCATCCTGCTGCTATTTGAACCTTCCAATCTAAATAACATGAAGTGGAATCGATAAAATTCACACCTTCATACTGGAGTTTTTTAGTCTTTTTTTTTCTCAAAACAACTGCTGCCTCTTCTAACTGCTCAAGTGTATTAATACCAAGAAAGGGTTTTGAATCTTCAAAGCAGATGGCCTTAACATTAAACTCAGCTTGAAATAAGTCTGTCAGCAGAAACTCTCCCTGCTTATTATTGTTTCCAATATTTTCTAATCTTTCTTTAATAAAAGAGGTCTTAATAAGATAAAGCCCAGAATTCACTTCATTAATTTTTCTCTCATCATCATTGGCATTTTTCTCTTCAATAATTTGAAAACCACTTCCCTCTCTCATAATGCGCCCATAACCAAAGGGAGAATCGACTTTAAAAGTAGCAGCAACCCCTACTAGAGAATCATTACTTTTCATATCTATATAGAGGGCCTGAAAAATATCAGCTGTTAAAAGAGGAGTGTCACCGCAAACAACCATGGTGTAATCATTATCCCAAGAGCCTTTTGTATCCGCAAAATAGCTCTTAAGCGCATCTGCTGTGCCTTTCTGCTCTTTTTGATGAGCAATATTTAAGTTATGTTTTGCAAATTCTCTACCCAAATGTGCCTGAACAACCTCTTTTTCATGGCCCAGCACAACGCCTATTTGTGAATTTAATGAATTACTGGTGCAGAATTCAGTTAGAGAATCGATGATATAGTCTAAAATTGGCCTACCAAGTAGAGGTGCTAACACTTTTGGCCCATCAACTTTCATCCTGGTTCCCTTACCAGCGGCCAATAGTGCTATACCGATTGAGTCAGACATTTTTTGCCCCTTTCGCGAAATTGTCAAAAGTCTGTATAGCATTAAATAATACTTGCTGAATTTAGCATATTTTTTAGACAAAATGCACTCCCAAACTTTTGACACCCTCCCCAAGAGACTGACAAGTCTTCGCAATTAAAGGAAAAATAATGAACTTAATTGCAAAAACTTATAAAGGTGGGGCGAATAAAACCCGATTCATTAATATGCAAGTTATGCTCATGTGAGATTAGGAGTTAAGCATGGTAACAAATTACGAGGGCGATTCAATAGAGTTCAAAGAAACCCTCCCACTACTGCCCATAAGAGATATTGTTGTCTATCCCTTTATGATTTTACCATTATTTGTAGGAAGGGATACTTCTATCAAAGCAGTGGAAGAAGCATTAAATAATACGGATAGACTTATACTTTTATCTAGTCAAAAAGATATCCAAGCTGAGACTCCCGCTCCTTCTGAGATTTATGAGCTTGGAACCGTGGCCATGATAATGAGAATGAGAAAACTTCCTGATGGAAGAATTAAAATTCTCATTCAAGGGTTATCAAAAGCGAGAATTCTAGATTTTATTCAAACAGAGCCTTTTTACCAGGTGAAATTAGATAAAGTAGAAAACGAAGAACTTAAACCAGGTGAAGTTGCTATTGAAGCACTTATGAGAACAGTAAGAGAACAACTAGAAAAAGTTATCTCTCTAGGTAAAATTCTTTCACCTGATATATTAATGGTATTAGAAGACATTCAAGATCCGGGAAGACTTGCTGATTTAATTGCTTCTAATTTAAATTTAAAAGTAAGTGAAGCTCAATCCATTCTTGAAACACTCAACCCGGTTGAAAGATTAAATAAAATAAATGAACTTCTTGCTCGCGAACTAGAAATTTTACAAGTTCAACAACAAATTAGAAGTAATGCTAAAGATGAAATTTCTCGCACTCAAAAAGAGTACTTTTTAAGAGAGCAAATTAGAGCTATTAAGAGTGAACTCGGAGAAGAAGGCGAACCAAAGCAAGATGAATTCTCTGAAATAAAAGATAAAATTCTAGCGAAAAAAATGCCAGAAGAGCCAGAAAAAGAAGCTCTTAAACAATTGTCTCGCCTTGAAAGAATGCATCCTGATTCGTCAGAGTCTAGTATATTAAGAAGTTATCTTGAATGGATCGTTGAGCTTCCTTGGTCTGAGTGCTCTCAAGACATAACAGACCTCGTGCATGCTAAAAAAGTTCTTGATGAAGATCATTTCGATTTAGATAAAATTAAAGAAAGAATTTTAGAATACTTAGCAGTAAGGAGTCTTAAGGGCACTAAAATGAAAGGGCCAATCCTGTGTTTTGCTGGTCCTCCTGGAGTTGGTAAAACATCTCTTGGAAAATCAATTGCCAGAGCAACAGGACGAGAATTTATTAGAATTTCACTCGGCGGTGTTAAAGATGAAGCCGAGATGAGAGGACATAGAAGAACTTACGTAGGTTCAATGCCTGGTAGATTTATTCAAGCACTCAAGCAAGCCGGAACAAATAATCCTGTTATCATGCTTGATGAAATTGATAAATTAGGCTCTGATTATAAAGGTGACCCATCAAGTGCCATGCTTGAGGTCCTTGACCCTGAACAGAACTATGCTTTTAGAGATCATTACTTAAATGTTCCCTACGATCTTTCAAATGTTATGTTTATCGCAACTGCAAACGTACTTGAAAATATCCCAGCCCCTTTAAGGGATAGAATGGAAGTTATTAATCTCTCTGGGTACTCGGAAGAAGAAAAAGTCGCCATTGCTAAAAAATATCTTATTAGAAAACAGATGGATGAAAATGGCGTAACGGATGAACATATCTCGATACCAGATGAAGCACTTGAATCCGTTATTCGCCACTACACTAGAGAAGCAGGCCTTCGTAATCTTGAAAGACAGATTGGTGCACTTTGTAGAAAAGTGGCCAAGAAAATCGCAAGTGGGGAAATAGGTAAAACAGATATAAAAGCTAAAACAGTTCTAGAACTTCTAGGACCTCATACCTACACCAAAGAAGATGAGCAAGTA
Source organism: uncultured Bacteriovoracaceae bacterium (assembly GCA_964353025.1). Lineage (GTDB taxonomy): Bacteria > Bdellovibrionota > Bacteriovoracia > Bacteriovoracales > Bacteriovoracaceae > CALFYV01. The sequence goes on along the minus strand of CAYGUN010000007.1, from coordinate 6,333 downwards.
AGTGATGAAATTGGTGTCGCAACAGGCCTTGCATGGACAGCAGCAGGTGGAGAAATCCTTTATATTGAAGCTACCAAAATGAAAGGTAAAGGTATCACACTTACTGGTCAATTAGGTGACGTGATGAAAGAATCAGCTCACGCAGCCATGGGTTATATCAGAAGTCATGCTCAAGAACTTGGAATAGATGAGAAAGTTTTTGAAGAAAATGAAATTCATATTCATCTTCCACAAGGCGCCATTCCCAAAGATGGCCCAAGTGCGGGGATAACTCTAGCAACAACCATCATTTCACTTCTTACTGATTGTCCCATTAGTAAAGATGTGGCGATGACTGGTGAAATTACTCTTACAGGAAAAGTTCTACCAATTGGTGGCCTAAAGGAAAAATCACTCGCGGCCATGCGAATGGGAATCAAAACAGTTATTCTTCCATGGAAGAATAAAAAAGATTTGGTTGATATTCCTGAAGAGTATCGCAAGAAGATTAACTTTGTGCCGGTTAAAACAATTGATGAAGTGCTTGAAGTAGCATTAGTTGACTGGATGACACAGGGATTCTCTAGTAAGAGAACCACCACCAAAAAGGCAACTACAAAGAAAAAATCTGCAGACAAAAGCGATAAAGGACCAATTGCGGCTTAAAAAGTCCAACTAAGTCTTTTAAATCTTAAACTAATTAGCTTAGAATAGAGTAGTAATCATTATTTCAGGATGAATAAATGGATAATACTGACAATGACATTAAATCTAATGCTCGAATCGTAATCGTTGATGATTCGGAGTTCTCCCGTTCTTCTATTTCTGAAATGCTAGAGCCTGAAAGTGATATTGAGGTTATAGGCGAAGCTTCTAATGCTGAAGATGCAATTAAAATTATTGCAGAAAAAAGACCGTCAATTGCTATCATTGATATTGTTATGCCTGAAATAAGCGGAATTGACCTCGCTAAAACTCTACATAAAAGCCTGCCCGATACTTCAATTATTATGATTTCTTCACTTGCTCAAGAACACGTAGTGATTGAATCTATTAGTGCAGGTGCTGTTGATTTTTTACAAAAACCCTTTTCTAAAGATGACCTCCTTGTGGCCATCAGAAAAATAATGAACGCGGATGATTTATAATGATGGAATTAATTAAAGACATTCAAAAACAATCTAAAAAACAGTTAAGAGAAAGTATTAAAAGCTTAGATGCTATTTTCCCTGAAACAATTTCTCTATACCACCGAGCTTATATTAAAAAGCAAGAGATTCAACTTCCAGAAATAATTAAAGAGACGACTTTCAATGAAATCTCCATGGTTATTAGCTTTGGCCTAACTGGAGAATTAAAAGGTTTTGTTGTTTGTGAGTGCCCCCTTGTTTCTTATTCAAGAACTAAGGCCAATTATCAATTTCTTCAAGGCCTCTTTGTTGAATCCATGAATATACTTTTAGGGAAAATTTTAACCCATTTAGAAGAGCAAGAGAACATTCTTTGTTATATTACAGCACCCAAGACTCTAACTCACGACTCAAATAATTCAATATTGCTACAGCAAATTGAAAGTTATAAAAAGAACTCTCTTCTGGTTGATGCCATTTATAATATTTGTGTTGATAATAAGGAAATCCCTTGTCGATTATGCTTTGAGATTCAAAGCTCAGATATAGCCGCGGAGGTATAGCATGTTTATTTTTCCGGCCATTCGCTTTATAGGACATTTTGTACTTATCTTTTTTATCTTTCTTATCCCCGTTGGCGGAGGACAAAACCTTTTTGGACTATTGGATAATGCGACTTTTAGTACCCGTGAAGCTATGATTAATAAATCTTCAAAGTTAGCTTCAAAAGCTTGGAGTGAAACTAAAAATTTTGGGAAAAAGCTCTTCACGAATGCAAGTCCTGAAGGCATCAAAAAAGATAAGATTCAAGTCAAACAGTCAAAGACAACAGCCCCTTCGAAAAATACAAACTCCTCTCTTTCAAAAGTCATTAAAAGAGAGGAGTTAGAGCACATAGGGGAAGACGATATGAGACAGCTAGATACCTTTCTAGCTGACTAATCTTTGTTTTCTCTAATTATTTAATTACTGATCCAGCAGCTGTTCTTGTTGAACCAGATCCACTAGATGTTTCAGTAATTGTGCTGTCATTAATCCCTGTACAATCTACGTCGAATGTCTCGATCGCAAAACTTGCAGAAATCATTAATGCGAATACAAAAAATAAAGCTTTCATAATACTATCTCCTTTAGGGTATTAATCTAATTGCTCTAATAGAATGCATAACGCATGCCAAAAAGCACTACCCATGCAACCAACTCAACTTACTGATTTTACTTGAACAAACAACCTAAAAGGCCTCTAGAATGACTATAATTCAGAATATTGACCAGATTTTAGACAAAAAAAAGCCCCTTTGAAATAGGGGCTTTTTAACGGTATATATTTAAATGTTCAACTTTATTTCTGTATAACATCACCACAGGGCTTCTCATTCCCTTCAGCATCCGCGCAAATACCATCTTTACCAGACACACGGCTCCAGCCCTCTAGGAGACCTCTTCCCGAATCATCCACTGTCAGGCACTCATCTGCAAAAGCTGCTCCTGGTAGGCTAAATGCCGCTAAAACCATCATCATTAGTAGCGTTTTCATATCTGTATTCCTCCAACTCATTTAATTTTAAGCTATTACAGACTTCCTACCAAATATCAGGTATTTAGCCGTTTAAAGCTGCCTACATATTGAGGTTTACCCCAGCAGGCTTCACTATAGAGAGAAGGTTTTGAAAGGCCTGAGTAACCTGCAATGCCATCTTGTGGCCTGCTTTAGACTCAACCTTTTTAATCTCCCCGTAGTTATCGTATTTAACGTCAATTTTACCAATTTTATCCATTTCAATCTCAACCGGCTTCCCCATAGCATTATAAGTAAAAGCCAGAGTTCTTCTCTTCTTACTCTTATTATCCTGATCCACCATTTTCGTGATACGGCCCTTTCTATCATAGATAAGAAGAACAGCTTTTCCTTTTGAATTTACCGCTTTTTTAAGGTTTCCTTTAGTGTCATAGCTAAACTGAGTCCAACCATCATTATTCTCAACCTTTGAAATTTTATTAATTTGCTTATGATAGTCGATTTTAACAAAATCGCCTTTGGTCGAGTTTTTCTTAGTTAGAAGGCCTTTATCGTTATACTCAAAATTCGTAACATGCTTGCCACGAGAAATTTTAATTGGAAGTCCACAACACTCAGAATAAATTGTCTCTGTATTAATATTATTAATATTAGTGGCAATTCTATAAGTGTACTGCGAGCCATCTGGACGATTTCTCATCTCATATTCATACTTGTTGGCCACATCTTTCCCGTCAAATCCCTTCTTAGTCACTTCTGTCCAATAGTGCATATCAGGGTTTTTTGAATCTGAACCATATTTATACTTAGTGGCATCACCATTTCTATCGGTAATTTTAGCTGTAAAAAATGTCTTCGGCTCATAGTCGATTGTCATTTTCTCACTGCCCTTGGCATTTTTATTCTCTGAGTAATCAATGACAACCATATTATGATTCTTATCAAATTCGTATTTATAGACATTTCCTGCAACATCTTTTGAATAAACTAAATCTTTCTCTTTATACTGATAAAATGTCTTCTTATCTCCTGCTGACCATATGTGTTTTACACGTCCATCTGGATACCAGCTGAAGAATAGTTGTTTAGCTTGAGAGTCTTTAATTGACTCAAGCTCACCATTTTTCTTATAGAACATCTCTATTGTGTATTTATTCTTGTCTATAGATTTTGTTAAATCACCTTTCTCATTATAGTACTCATGCTTTCCATCATTAAACTTTCTCATAAAGCCATCTTTAAGCTTATGAACTTCTTGCAGTCCTCTTTCATTTGAATAAAGAACAGTTCCTGAAGCAAGCTTTGACATGACTCCAAAATTAAGAGCATAAGCATGTCGAAGCTCTGCATTTCCACTAAGTCTTTCAACTAACTTCTCTGCTGCTTTATCAGTAATAGTCGTTTTCTTTCTCATGGCCTCAACAATTTTCTTAGAAGCTGCATCGGCATCAATTTTTGCTCTTGGAGTAAATCTTGTTCTTCCGCCAGCACCGTTTTCATGAATGATAACCGAACCATCTGCAGACAGCTCAAGCTTTGTTTCAAATGGAGATCCCCATCCAAAACCAAACCAGCCCATCTCAGTTGCTTTAGAGTTATAAGTTCTAGTGATTTCAAGTTTTTTACCACCACCAGGAACAACTATATCCGTATACGAAATATAAAAATTTCCGTTTTTGAGGTTTACTCCCCCAAAGGCCATAGGCGCAAGTAGTAGTAAAAAGACAAATTTAGTTAAAACTTTCATTTTCTCTATCCTCATTAAAGATCTTCTCTCGTTTGATCCTAACATCATTTCGGCACCCTATTTCAGTTTCTTTAGCTATTTAAACCTTAATTTCTGTCACTTTCAGAATAAAGTAACCACCTAAAAGATTTGAGCCAAAGGCCACTATCATTAAAATAATTCCAACAGGATGGGACCATATCATAGCAAAAGACTTGGGCTCTATTTGACTATAAACTGCCATCATTCCAAAAGGCATCGCAAAAATTGTTCCACCCTGAAACTTACCCTGAGCAACGAAAGCTTCAATTTTCTGCTTAAGCCTAATCCTCTCACGAATAATATCAGTTATCGTATCAAAAACCTCGGCCAAGTTACCACCGGTCTCTCGTAAAATATTAATGCTGGTGACAAACATTTCATTATCTTCAGTAGGAACTCTTTTTACCAGTTCCTCAAAGCACTCCTCAAGGGGTACACCAATTTTATTTTGCTGAAGAATTAAATTAAACTCTTGAGAAATAGGAGCAGGTAATTCATCAATAACCATTCCCAAAGACTGGGGCAGGGACAGACCTGCTCTTAGGCCATTAGCCAAGAGATTAAGCCCATCCACCATTTGCCCCTCATAGACCTTAATTCTTCTTTTTTCAAGAAAGTTCATGAAAGGGCGTGGAATTTTCCAACCAATGAAGCCTAATACAGCACCTAGGAAAGCTCCCAGTATAAACTTTCCCATTAATGAGAATAAGCCAAAAAATAATATTGGAGGACCAAAACTAATTCCAATTAGAATATAAGTGACATGTATCTCTTTAATTTCAAAAAAGATAAGCTCACACTTTGAAAGCACATAATCCCTTGTTCCGTAGGTTTGATCTTCGAACCACTGAAAAAGCTTTTCACTGTTTTTATAGGCGTAAAAGAAAAATAAAAGTGAAACAGCTGCTGCTGTTCCGTTTTTACCCAAAATATTTAGAAAAAAAGAATCCATTAATTAACCTACGTATTAGAGAATAATCCCCTTGGTACTTTATATCCTTTCTTTTCAAGCATCTCGATAAACTTAGGAATAAAACCAGATGCCTGAAACTTGCCTTCGATTTTCCCTTGCTTGTTCATACCTTCTTGCTTAAAAGTAAAAATATCTTGCAGAGTAATAACTTCTCCCTGCATTCCTCCAATTTCTGTAATATTCATAACTCGTCTCGAACCATCCTCTAAACGAGATTGCTGAATAACCATATGAACCGCAGAGGCTATCATCTCTTTAATCGCTTTAGGGGCAAGACCAGCTCCCGCATATTGAACCAGAGTTTCAAGGCGGCTCATGGCATCCCTTGGACTATTAGAGTGAACTGTTGTCATTGAACCATCGTGTCCCGTATTCATGGCCTGAAGCATATCAAGTGTTTCTCCACCACGACACTCTCCAACCACGATTCTATCAGGTCTCATTCTTAGAGTTTGCTTAACTAATGTCCGAATATCAATTTCACCATCACCCTCAAGTGAAGGAGGTCTTGTTTCAAGACGAACAACGTGCTCTTGAGGAAAATCAAGCTCAGCTGAGTCTTCACAGGTAATAATACGCTCATTAGTTGGAATAAATCCTCCTAGCATATTAATAAGCGTTGTCTTACCGGAACCAGTACCACCAGAGACAACAATATTTCGATGGGCCTCAACTGAAATTCTTAAAAAGTCTGCCATGGCCTCTGTCATTGAACCAAAATTAACAAGGTCCTTATATGTAAGTCTATTCTCTGGAAACTTTCTGATCGTAATCGTACAGCCATCTAAAGCACAAGGAGGAATAATGGCATGCACCCTTGAACCATCTGGAAGGCGAGCATCAACATAAGGCGTTTTTTCATCAATACGACGACCAATAGGAGCAACAATTCTCTCAATAACATTTAGAGCTTGCCTGTCACTAGTAAAAATAACACTACTCATTTTTACTTTACCACTTTGTT
>CAYGUN010000006.1:31240-38001 GCA_964353025.1 uncultured Bacteriovoracaceae bacterium | reverse complement strand
TTTTTAAATTTTCTTCTAACTTCCTCTGTTCCTTCGGAAGCGGAAGCAATAATCTCTGGTGTCATAAAAATCGCAAATTGATTTTTATTATTCACATAGCGTTTTGACTTAGTTAAATCAAACAAAGGAGTCCCTGACCCCGCTGCTGCTCCACCACGACCAAAAGGAGAATTTTTATCATAACCCGTACTTGAGTCACCTTGAACAACTCCTCCAATAACAGCTGATTCTTTGTTTTTCACAACTAAAGAAGTGGCAATATTATTAGTTGATTTAATCGGAAGCTGTGTATCCCCAGTATTTAAAGAAATAGCAATTTCTGGATTTAACTCAATTTTTTCTTGATCTAAAATCTTAGCTTGTATTCCAAGATCAAAACCAACTTCAGTTGTTACAACTCTTTGAGTTTCACCAGATCCTATTGGCGTGTTTAAAACTGTCGTCTTCTTCAAACTTGATTTTGCAGCACCATCAGTAACAATTAACATCCCCGATTGAATAACCCTTGCGTACCCTGCGTTTTTAGCTGACTCAAGCTTAGGAAATAAATTTGAAATTGTGGCACTTAAAGTATTACTAGAGTTTGTATTCACCGTTCCATCTGAATCTCGATTAATATTAATTTGGCTGTTATCTGTACCTAAAAGAGGTTGCCACTGAAAAGAAAACTGCCTGGTATAATCTTTAGATAATTGAACAAATTGTGTTGTTACTTTCACCATTTTTTTAGCAGGCGGTGGCTGACTTTTTTCATTAACTGATAAAAAATTTATAATAGGAGGTCTTCCCTGAATTGAACCGGACTCAGCTCCGCCTTTTTCTCTTAAACTCGAAATCTTCCCTGGAATATAAGCTTCAGCAATATCCATTGCAAATTTTTTCTGTTCTGCACTTGAAACAACACCCTCTAACCAATAAGTCCCATTTACAACCCTTACGTTTACATCCTTAAGACCGTTTCGAGAAAGTTCATCTTTAACTTTTCTCGCAATAACTCGTTGTGACTGAGGAGATAGTTGAACTAAATTTAAAACATCTGGGTACTTGGCCAATATAATAGAGACAAGTCCTATATCATCTGGAACGACAATAAATCCTTCCACTACAACTTTTCCACCCTTAACACCTATTTCAAGACCTTCTACCTTACCTAAAAAATCCTTTAACTCTTTTACAACTTTTGAATTTGCAGAAGATTTAACATTTACAATATAAATTTGCTTAATATCACCAACTGTATTTCTAATGGTGACAGAAGTTTTACCTTCTTTAATTCCTTTAAAAATAATTTCTCTACGCTGAGGAATCAACGTAAGGTCTAAAACCGAATTATTACCTACTAGTACTTTAGTACTGAAAGCAAAATCCAACTTCACTGATTGATCTATACCTAATTCAACTTCAATCTCTTTTTCAGGTTCACTGCTATCTTGAGCGAGTGATAATGATATTAGAACTAAGAAAGAAAGAAATAACTTCATGGGCCCCCTCTTTTTCTTCCAGCTAACTTAGACTCCTGTTCTGCAAAGTAAGCTTTGGCCTCAGCCGCATCTTCCCCCAAAACATCTGCCATTCTTGTCCCACTTATTCTTTCTATCTTTTTATCGTCGTTATTTCGAAGAGATAACCTCAAAGAACTACCAATTGCTTCTAAAAAAGTAAGTTTTTGAACTTCAAAAGGAGTTAATTCTAAAGTCACACTATTAAAACTTGTATATGTCGTAAGGTTTTTATTTACAAAATTATCATTACCCTTAACTCTAATCAAAGGCAGAGCATTTGTTACCTTAAGACCAGTTGAGAGAACGAGAACATCTTGCAAAACAGTCTTAGCTTTTAGTTTATCTTTTCGACCACCAGCGTAGTCAATCATAGAAATAATATCAACTCTATCCCCTGGTTTTATGAGTTTTCCAACAGCCGTCACTTCAGAAACTCGAATAGACAAGGCCCTTTTACCAATCGCAACCTGACTGGCCAATCCGGTTCTCTCTCCTGGGTGAACAATCCGAGGTTTTGTTATCTGCTCGCCTTTTAAAATAGGAACCGCTGCATATGTGTTGTAAACTTCTTCTACTGTTTTCAGTGCCCCTGGTTGAACAAATTTCTTAGGAACGTTAATTGTTTGAACTTTTCTATCATCAAGAAGATCTAATTCTTTTACATCTGATTTTGCCACAACAACAGCAACAGGCTCACCATACTCTTCAACAAATTGGGCCTCTTTACCATCCAAGTAAGACCAAACCATAAACATAGCTACACCAGCTATAACTAAACTCAGCGTAAACGCGCGACTATTCATAATAAATTCCTTTAGTTAGGAAGCCTATAATTCACTTATTATTCTATCATTTGAGCGTTGTGTTCTGTCGGAAGGAAAAAACTACCTAGTTAATAATACAACCTTCAAGGGAGCCTGATTGAGCTTCTACAAACATATGGCCTCGTTTAATTGAGTAAGTTGCTCCACAAATGCCAAAGACGGTATAGACGCGAATATTTGGAGTTCTTTTTTCACTATAAGAACTATCACAACCAGGATCAGTAAATACCTTTGCTGCATTATTATTGCTTGCGATTTGTACACTATTGTCTACTGGCATATCAGAAATAGGTGTTTGAAAGCACGCTGCCTCTGGTTCTTCAGAAGAGCCTGGTTCAAACACATTGACTTTAAAACCAATCACTGACATGCCAAATTCAGTCCAATCACTTGGATAGCCCTCGGGATTTGATGCCCAATCAGGCTTAGGAACATAGGAATTATTTTTTATCCGTGAAAAATAATATGATCTTGTTATTTTTTGCTGATTAATTGAACCGTTAATCGAATTACCAATTGATGAAATCATAAAATACATCATGATTAAAACAGGCAGGTATAAAATAAATTCAAAAAGAGCTTGTCCTCTTTGATCCATATTCATTTAACATCCATTATCATAAACAGTAGAGTACTTTAAAATATCGCTTGCTCCACCACAATCAGATCCAGCTATTGCATTACAAACTTGATTCTTACACTCCACCCTAGTTGGCTCCTTACCTAGAAATGATTCTGACAAGAGATCAAGCATCACTCCACCACCAAAAGATTCATAAGTAGAAAATGGTCGTTGAAATTGAAAATAGGCCCCAGTATATTCATAAAAACTTCCTGTATCAGGACTATTAAATCCAACTTCACCAACAGAGCTCCCAAGAAAAATTTCTAATTGATGCCGCTTGAAAACTTTTGTCCCGACACTTTTAGCATCTTCAATAATCCCATTATAATCAGCAATGGAATCCATTCTTGCCTTATCCTGAACCATAAAAGCTCGACTTGCCATAAAGGTTGCGTAATGGGCCAGGTACCCAATAGAAAAATTAAAGGCTTGATTGATAAATAAAAAGAATAGCCCCATGATAAAGGCCATGCTTAATATAAATTCGATACTTGATTGTCCATATTCATTTAATTTTTTCATAATTAATTAGGGTATTTTGCAATCGGGCCAAAAAACCTAGTACTAGTCCCATCATGAAAACTTTGATGCGCATTTGAGTTATAATTAATTTGATTTTTTCCTTCTCCTAAGACATCTCGTCCAGGAAGCCCATGACGGTAACCAAATTCAATTTCTGCTTTCATTGCCTTTATAAACTCTCCATCTTGACTCATAAAATTCTTCATCACATCACTATTATACACTGCCAGTAAAATTGATGTTATCACTGCATATAACAAAATATACTCTACAGCTGATTGGCCTTTTTGATTAAAAAGCAAACATATCTCCTTCAACTCCTGTCCATATCCAAGCAATTAAGATCACTGGAGCAAAAGCAAACTTGGAACCAAAGCATTGTTTGAGGGTTACATAATCTTTTGTTAACAAAGAGTGATAGATTTTTTTTAAGTTTTTCAAGATATTAAAAATGAGAAAAATAAAAGCACAAATACCTGTGAAAACAAGTAGTTTTTGAAACACATCAAAATGGATTCTCTCAGGTGTAATGAGAAAAAAAGAAAAAAGAAACTTCGTGTCTCCAGGCCCCATAATTTTAATAAGAAAGAGCAAAAAACCAACCGCTAGAAAAACAAAGGAATAACTAAATGTCTTAAGTGTAAAAGGATAGTAATCACTATAAAAAATTAAAAAAACAACAAATAGACCTAAATTAATTATGGACCAGATATTCTTTATCTTTTTTGTCATTAAATCGAAATATGAAACAAAAAGAAGTTCAATGAGAAAAAAATAGAAAATCCAGGTAGGCATCATTCTTTATACCCATTTTTGTATCCACCAAAAAAACAGTCTTGTGAGCATGTTCCAATATTTAAATTTCGTGATAAAATATGATTGAGATTTCCTATGCTTCCATTTAAGAAGTTATACATGAACTGCACGGTGCTTCCACCGATAACACCAATAAAAGCGAGAATAATCATATATTCCAACAAAGCTTGCCCGGAATTCTCTTTTAAGTTCATGATTAAATTATAATTTATTAGAAAATAAGATAAGGAACAGGAAAATTATTCCCCGTGTTTAGTTAAGATATAAAAACCATAGAAAGCTAATGGCAAATGGAGATTAAGGGCCCCATTTGCTTATTCTATGCTTCCACTTGTAAGCTGTTGCAGTTTAGGATTATTGAAAACCTGTCCTACTAAATCAGTCAGTTTCTTTTCTAATTGACCACCAACCTTAATAATAAGGATAGCAACAATTGCAAGAAGAAGGATGTATTCAGTAGAAGTCTGCCCGCTCTCATCCTTTAAAAACTCTAAAATCTTTGCCTTCATAGATTTTCTCCTGTTAGACACATATCGTCCTGATCGGTGAAAAACTTTACCTCATTTTTACTCCATCCTTAACAAGAGTTGGCTAAACCCTTAATATGTAATCATACCACGGCGCAGCACTGTGCGCAATTCAAATTTACCCTTATTGACTCTTTTTAACCCATTGAAATAACTGAAATAAATCAGAGTTTACACGAATCTGACTTATGCAATGACAACAACTGCTGTATACTGATTCTAGGCTTAGTTGAGGGGTTACGACTGGTTTCGCCCTACAACTTTTTCAAAGGGAGCTGTCCCTGATCACAGTGTGCACGCCCAACTACTTGCAAACGTGGGTAGATAATTGGGAAGCCTAAAGTGGTTATATTGCGCCCACCTGGTTTACAGGGGCGCGAAACTCTCAAAAACTCCTCGCTAAGCCACTATCTCACCAAAAAAACGCATAAATATTGACATGTTCAAAGAATAGCTCAATCATTAAATTATGGATGAATCGGTTCAATATACGAAACTTACGACATCATGGATAGAATCTCTGGCCATGGAAGAAATTAACATGGAAGAATCCGGGGTTATTAATTTTAATGAACACCTTAGCCCTGGTCGAATTTTAGAAGAATCCTCTGTTGAGTTCATGAATTCACTCAGAGACTATTTTGAAATATTTGTTTCTAAGTTTAATGAGCTGAGAGGTAATAAAGAAAATAATCGAAATTCTATTAAAATTTTTAAAATATCAAATACCGTTAATGACTTTATGCTTTTTAGAAACTCCCTAAAGCTAGTAGTAGCAAGAAGATCAAATGATGTTATCACTATTGGTTTTCTCTCTAATGCTGGAGGGCTCTTTTCCGCCAGGCTTAATAATGAAATGAAGGCCATTAATGCAATTCACGAAATCCAAGCTAATGTTGGTCCTTTTGGAGAGGTTTCTTGGCGCTTTAAGGGCGATAAGGTTCATCAAGAATCCTTAGTGAAACACTACTTAACAGAGTTTATTAAGCATTCTGCTAGATAAAACTTATCCCGCTTGATTTTTTAATTTTTCGAGAAATTTTGCTTTTTGAACCTAGTCTTTCTTTTGTTGATTCAAGAGATTCTTCAATTGAAGGAATTTTAAATTCAAGAGACCCCTCTATATTAAAAGTACTTAAATTATATTTAAAACTATCATAAGAAGTATCAAGGTCTAAGGGTGATACCTCATAGGGAAATGGCCAATCTCCCTTTGAAACAAGGGAACTGCTCTGGTTAAAAACTTTAGCGTAAGTTTTAGCAAAATCATAATACGTTCCGATATCAGATGTATTGAGTTGAAAAAGTCTGTTTTTTACTTTTTCTATGAACGCTTTCTCAATGGCCTGTGCCAAATAATGAACATCAATAAAGCCAAGATGAACTTTACTATCACAATTTATTGTTTCATTTCTAATAAATTTTCTCTCTAGTAGTTCAAAAAAATTTAATTGGTTGATATTATAGCTTCGACCATAAAGCATGCAACATCTGAAAATTAAATAATTCAAACAAGATTTTTGAATATAAAACTCACTACTACCCATTGTTCTGCCATAGACGGTATTGGGTTGTGGCGTATCATTTTCTCTGTAAGACTCTTCTAGCCCTGAAAAAATATAACATGATGAAATGAGACAAAACTTTGAATTATACCTTTCTGAGTACATACTTACATTAATAGGGCCTATTGAGTTAATCGCATCAGCTAGTTTCTGTTGTCTTTTACAATCTACCAAAGAAGAAATTCCCGCTACATAAATAGTCAATTGCGGTCTAAATGTATAAATGATTGCTTGAATTTGGTTTTTATTTAAAACATCACATGGAAGAGCAAGAACATTAGGAATGGAAACTTTGTTATCGTGATATGTCCCAATAACCCTGTAATTTCTTAAACGAAAATACTCGGCCAGGTTTGATCCAACAAAAGAAGATATCCCAA
>CAYGUN010000006.1:0-31140 GCA_964353025.1 uncultured Bacteriovoracaceae bacterium | reverse complement strand
TTTCTTAAACGAAAATACTCGGCCAGGTTTGATCCAACAAAAGAAGATATCCCAATAATAAGAACTGTTTTTCTTTCCATAGACTAAGTTTACCAAATTCAGGGGAAAAAAATAGAAAAACCCTCGCCCAATTTAGGGCGAGGGAATGTACGTGGGTTTTATTAAGCAAGTAGCTTTAAAGCTGCATTAGGGGCCGCATTTGTTTGCGACAGTACTGCAACACCGGCCTGATTAAGTATATTATTCTTGGCCATATCCGCAGTTTCTGTTGCCACATCTACATCCCTAATCCTAGAGTTTGCTGCCGAAAAGTTCTCTTCATTAATACCTTGGGTATTAATAACTGATCCCAATCGGTTTTGTAGTGCACCCAGCTTTGCTCTTGCTCCGTTGATTCCAATAAGCGCATCATCCAATGTTTGCAGAGAGAGTTGCGCACCTTCTTTGGTGGCCACTGATTCTGCTGCAACTCCGAGCGCTTGCAAGGTTGTATCAATTGAGCTTGAGTCAAACTTAAGCCGGTCTTGAAAAACATCATTATGGATTCCAATCTGAAACTCAACGAGTCCACCTGTTCCATTGAGAAGTTTTCTGCCGTTAAACTCCGTAACCTGTGCGATCCTCTGCATTTCTTCTTTGAGTGCTTGGAACTCAATATCAGAAAAGCCTCTTTCTTGGTCTCCCACAGTATCGGAAGCTGCTTGCACTGCCAACTCTCTGAGCCTGATGACGATGTTCGATACTTCTGCCAATCCGCCTTCAGCGGTCTGAATAAGGGAAATCCCATCTTCAGCATTCCTCTTTGCTTGCCTAATCCCTCGGATTTGGGCTCGCAAATTTTCACTAATGGCCAATCCTGCTGCATCATCACCTGCTCTCGTAATCCTTGAACCTGATGATAATTTTCTAAAATTATCCTTCAAGTTGTTATTAGTAATTCCTAAATTTCTTTGTGCCGCTAACGAAGCGACATTTGTATTTATTCGTATACCCATTGTTAATCTCCATATCTACGCATAATAAACCTCCTTGTTTTGCTAGTGTGCTTACTGCTCACCAAAATTGTTAATAATAAAACCATATGCTACCCATGACTTTTCAACCCACGTCATTGGTAATTAACTATTCATATAGCCAATCGTGCAGGATACTTGTACAACGTCTTTCGTAAAACCGATCTACTTAGCGTAGATCAGCTAACTCATTTGATAGTTAACTACCTATTAGCCTGAATTAGCTGCTGCCTGGATTAATCCAATGGCACTCTTAGTTGTTACGTTCGCTTGTGCGAGCACCGAAGTACCTGCATTCATCAAAATATTGTATTTTGTTAAATCACTAGTCGCTTCAGCAACATCAGTATCCCTAACACGAGAATTAGCAGCAGAGAGGTTCTCTACACCAATTGCAATGTTGTTGATAGTTGACTGCAGTCTGTTCTGCATGGCCCCGAAATCTGCTCTAATTGCAGAAACCGAAACAATTGCCTGGTCAATAGCAGCTAATGAGTTCTGTGCCGAAATTTTGTCCGCAACAGACGCTAGGTTAAGACCTAAGGCCGCTACGTTAACATCCGCACTAGAAGCATCAAACGTTAATCTGTCATTAATAGGGTCATTTCGTGTACCGATTTGAACGTCAAATACGGCCCCTGTCCCATTTAGTAGTGGTACTTTGTTAAACTCCGTTGCGTTTGCAATACGATCAACTTCTTGTGTAAGTTGCTCGAATTCAACGTTTAGAAATTTACGCTCAGTTGGTCCAATCGTGTCCGAGGCTGCTTGCACTGCAAGTTCCCTTAACCTAATTAGAATGTTACCAGTCTCAGCTAGTCCACCTTCTGCGATTTGAACAAGCGAAATACCGTCACCGGCGTTCCTTTGCGCTTGTTTCATCCCTCGAATCTGCGCTCTTAAGTTCTCTGAAATCGCTAACCCTGCAGCATCATCACCTGCACGATTAATACGACTACCAGAAGATAGTTTCTCCAAGGTCTTATCTAACTGAAGCCTTGTCGAACCTAAGTTCCTTTGAGCATTGATTGAAGAGACGTTGGTGTTAATCCTTAATCCCATTGCAATCCTCCTTGATAGTGGGGGTCAAATCATCCTTGATTGACCGAGCGAGCAGTTGCACTCGCCTAATGTTTTTTTCGGTGGATAAAATTAAAAATTTAAATATTCAGATAAATATCTCAGAAAGGAAAAATTTGCCTGCCTTAAACCTAAAAAGAGCCATTTACCAAGTAATCATTTCCAATAAACGCTATAGAGAAAATCGTTATATAATAGAGGAATGAAAGAAACTTTTGTTTTTTCAACATTACAAAGAAAACCAGAGCTGAAGAATAAAACACTGAAGCTAATAGAGGAAAGCTTTAAATATGAAAAGCATTTTGACTTTAGTGTTGATTTTGCCCCTTTAGTATCTGATGAAAACTCAAACCATTGCCACATAGTTTTTATTCAAGAGACACAAGAAGTTGTGGCCCATATCGGATTTTTAAGACGAGACCTGCTCGTTCAGAAGAGCTCCTTTCCAGTAGGCCTACTAGGTGGCATTTGTGTATCAGAAAAATATCAAGGCCACGGTCTATTTAAGAAATTATTTAGTAAAATACTAAGCTTTTACCAAGATTCCGTTTCTATGTTTATGTTATGGAGTGATAAAGTACAGCTTTATGAAAAGCATGGATTTCACCTTTGTATTGAACAGAAAGAGCTTGGAAAAGAAGAAAATAAACCACTCGAAGGATTTGAAAAAACAAAATATTATTTATTAGAAATTGTTGAAAAAGTTCAAGTAAAAAAATTATACCGCGACCATATCCTTTCCCAGTGCTCTTCTTTTCAACGGACTGAAAAAGACTGGAGAGCATTAGAGAATATCACATCAAGCGATCTCTATATAAAAAGAGAAGAAGGTCGAATTGTTGGATATTTCTTTATGAATAAAGGACAAGACCTACAAGGTATTATTCATGAAATTGCCATAGAAGATGGCCATGATGAAATTACAGGGCATGGAACAGCTTGGCTTAGCCCTGCCCATAAACATAATAAAGACTCCCAACTTCATTATGCATCTTTAGTTAAAATTGCCAATGTGGAGATTTTCAGAAAAATGATATACGACTATTCTAATGAGGAAGTCATCATTAACAGCATACAAAATAATGAAGTTTCCTTTTATTTTAAAAAACAAAAATACTCCTTTCCTATTGATAGATTCCTCACAGGAATCTGGGGACCCAATAGTTTTGAAGAGTTTCAATTTAAGGCAAAACCACTCTATATTTCAGGCCTAGACTCCATATAAAATCTACAATCAGAAGACTGGTATTTGTTTAAATTCCTCCTGCGTGCTAATTAACAGCATGTATTTTTTAGCTTCTTTTGCAGTTTATTTACTGGTCACCATTAGCAGTGTCCAGGCAGATATTATGCTACCAAACGGTACCACCATCACAGAAGCTCAACTCCAGCAAATCCAAAAATTATTACCTACAACAAAAAAAGAGAAGATTTTTTATCACTGGACCAGCTATTCAAATGTTATCGAGTGGTTAAAACGCGGTGAAGTGCCCAAGTACCTTATTGATCTTTATAATGAACCATCTAAAATGCTTCAAGCCTATGGGCCTGGTTTTTATATGGCAAGCAATCCAAATAGCTCCAGAGGGTTTGGGCCCGCTTGTATTGTTATCAAAATGCCTGTTGGAACATTGATCTATGACCCAACCATAATAAAAAGTGTCATAGGAAAAGAGCTTGATCAATTAAATGCTTCAGTGCTTGGACAATATATCCCCTACATAAAAGACTTAGGTAATAATGATTGGCATTTAACAAATCATTACCAGAATACAAAAAAGGTTTACTTTGGAGCTCAATATGATGCTCCGCCACAAGCTTATACATCCACAAATATTTCCTTTGTTTTTACTGAGCTTGAATTATTGGTACAAAAAAATATTTCTGAAGCGTCTTATTTGAAAGATTTTTTGCATCTTGCACATTACCAGGACGGAATAAACTTCATCAAGAATGTTTTGAATGATTCAAATCCTTTTCATGGTTTTGAACCAGAACATTTTGCATTTCATAAAGACCTCTATTTTCAAATGTCCCAGGAAAGCAATCCTAAAGACTATCGCAATATGCCGGGAGGACCTTTTTGGCAACCACGAAGCCAAGAACCAGAGGTTGATTGGGGGGTTCAACATGATAGAAAATTTGGACAAAAATCCACAACAAAATCAGAATGGATAAAAAAGCAAATTCATGAGGTTTTGCCCTTTATACATAATAGACTTTCTAAAGGTTCTTACTCAAAAGAGCTAAATTTACGAAAAGAAGGAGTAAGAGCTGGGGGTAATCTTCAAAATAACACCTTTGAAGCAACTCCAGTGCAACTTGCTATATTAAGAGATAATAAATACATAGATGTTCATCAACAAAAGCTGGCCAATGGTAATTATCTCGCACACTATTTTTACCCTGATGTATTCCACTATAAGCACCTAGAGCATATTTTATCTAATGAGCTTTTCTCTGAAATATCAGCTTATTCAATTGAGAGTCTTTGGAAAGATGAATCTCTAAGACAAAAATTAAATCAAAGGTTAATAGAAGACTTATTATATAATGTCTTTGAGAAATACTACGGAACAGATGTTGATAATTTTTCAATTATCAGAGATCTTATTAGCATACACCCATTTGAGGATTTCAATGGCCGTACAACGAGGGCCTATTCTGACCTCGTTAGAATGCAAGCAGGACTCCACCCTTACTATGAGTTTTTAAGTGATTTTGATCTCATCAAATCTGATGGCTTTTATAAAAAATTCCTTGATGAAAGTACAAAAAACTATCGTTCATTTGTTAATGACATGATGAATGAAATGATTAATTCTGTTGCTAAAAATGAAACACCTCAGTTTCACCAAAAAAAATACCTATACCGACTTCTCGATTCTTTAGAGTTTCTTGGTCTTAAAAAGGATTATTCTCTAACTGAATTAGATTACCATGATATTGAAAAAAGAAGATATAACTCTCTATTTCGTCGGATCCTTGATAAAAACTACCGCTCCGTTGAGGTTTTTGAGCTTCTGACTCTAGACTCTATTCAACTAAACCCTAGTGAGCTTCAAGCTTATTTACAAAGTATTACAATCGATTTGAATTTAAACATCTCGTCAAAAGATCTTACTCTTATTACTAATGAACTTTTAAATGACCATTTCAGCTCAAAGCTTATTGAACTCCTTCAACAAGCAATCCCTGAGAAAAACTATGATAGCTTTTCTTTTATATTACCTACCTTGATTAAAAAGATTGATAAAAACAAAGCCTATCTTATTGAAGATTTTATTTTTAAACTTGTTGTACACTCTAATGAATACCTTAAAGACCCTGATATTAAGAAATTCTTACTTTCTTTTATCGACTTAAAAAGAGGCACTCATAAAAACTTCATTATAAAGCTTATTAATAATCATGAATTTAAAACAAGACCAATGTTTGGGCTCCCTGGTCAAATGGAAAAAGATTTCCTCAGCACTGTTATTTCTGACAATATTAAAGATATAAAAAAAGATAAAGCTTTTTTCTACTCCATTTTTGAATCATCAATCGCCTTAATTAAAAAAACTCTTTCAACTCCTAATCATATATTTGGCGGTTACCCTCTTTTTCTAACCACTTTTTTTCAAGCTCTTCCTGCTATTTATAAAGATAGTTCATTTGATTTTTCAGATAAAAAAAACCTTGAGCTTATTAAAGAAACACTCTTCCTACAAGATTCTTCTGCCAGTAACTCTGCTTATATTATCTTGCAAGGAAGATTAAAAAATAAAGAAGTGGCCACCTTTCTGATGCCAAAGTTTAAAAACTACCTCAAAAAAAACATCAATAATTCAAAAAATCAATTTTTCGACCACACCATTCCCAATATATTAGAACTCTATCTTCGAAGCATTCCTGATCCAAAAGCAAGAGTTGATGAGCTCATTTCCCTTGTTGATGTCCAGCACCTTCAAAACTTTTTAAAAGAAGAGAGTTCTCAGCTTGTTGCTGAAGGCTTGGATCTAAATATAAGTACTCATTTTGAATATATTCAAAAACTAATTGAACATCCTAATGCTATTCAATTTGGTCAAGTCTATTTATTAATCCAAAACGGCCATAATTTTAAATCTAAAAATTTAGACAAGATTATTGATAAAATTAAAGACTATCTTGTGAAAGATTATGAAGAGCTACTCAAAAGGCCCGTGCCTAGTTTCCCAGGTATGCCAAATGGAAAGTTTCCCAAAATGCCTGTCTTCAGTATGGCCATTACAAATTTTTGTACAAACTTTGCACTCAAGCCAATTGTTCTTAAAGAAAAAGGACTTGAATATTTCAAATTTGCTTATAATTTAAGCAAGGACTCTGCCATTTCTACTTTTCGCTCTCATGGCTCGCCATTTGCAAATGAGAAAAGTATTTTTTCTACATTTTTGGAATTAAATATAACTTTAGAAGATCCTACGATTTACCAAATATCAAAAGAGTTATTAAGCGATAAATTTCTTGAGTACTCCCATCAAAAAAACTCAATTCTAAGCTATATCGCAAGTAATAAAAATTTAAAAACAGCACAAATTAGCTCTCTATTCGATATTATTATTAAAAAGTTAAATAAATTATCAAAAGATGATCAATTTAAGCTTCCTAATAATGATGGCCCTGTTTTACCACCTAGCTCACCAGGAAGCCCTCCATTGCCTGGCCTACCTGGTTTGCCACCTGGAAACTCTCCACGACCTGGCCTTCCTGGCTCGTCTGGAAACTATTACTTAAAAAATGTGCTTGAGTCCCTGCTTACAAAGGAAACCCTTAAAAATACCAGGGTTGTTCTTCTCGTAAAGCAAATCCGCCAAATTGGATTTAAACCTTTTAATGAGGAGCTCGATAAGCGATTAAAAAAAATCGGTTTCAAACCAAAAGACTGTAATCATTTGTTTTAATTCATTAAACCACCGGGGCCATATACTACTTATGAGCCATGGCCTTGATTCTTGGCCTTGATTCAGTACACTTGGCCTTGATTCTGTTTAATTAATAAGCACGCTTTTACGAAACGAGACTCTCTCCTTTCTAATATCAAATACTTAAAAGCCTTTCCTGGCACTTTACTTGCACATTAAATGATCAAACTTTATAGGTGAAAATGAAATTTTTTCTACTCTTATCCCTATTCTCTTCTATTGTACTTGCTCAAAATTATGAGCTGTATATTGTTGAGTCTAAAAACAACTCTATGGAAGTATTGATTGATTCTGACTTTAGTAAAGAAGAAGTAGATTTAATAAAATTTTATCTGGATTTCGGAGCATCTATTCCTAATCTTGGAGAGGGAAGTTTATTATTTAAAAAATTTTTTGGAAATGATGTATCTGGTGATACCTACGTTTCTTGGTTGAAAGATAAAGTTAAAAGAATAAATAAAGGGAACGATAAAGATAATGCATATGCCTATCTTTCTTTTACAAGGCCTGCCATAGCAAATATTGACATGTTTGATATATATCTAAATAGCGAATTTTTTAACAATCCTGATGGGAAACCCCACTTAGGACAAGCTTCTATTTTTATACACGAAGCAGCTCATAGAAAAATTCTTGAATTTACTCATAGTAAATGTGATGAAATCATAAAAATTGAAAATGATCAATTGGAAGCTATTTCCGTTGACGAGCTGAAAAAGTTTGGAAAAGACTGTGCAAAAGATCTTGAAGATGCATATGTATATCAAGCTATATTCACATTAAATTTTCTAAAACTAGACCCTGACGTTAGCCTCAACTACTCTGGTCACTATTTTCTCAGAGGTTTCAATAGTTATAATCGAGGACAAAGAATTAGCGGAAAGGATTTAAGAGAAAAAATCAATATTGATATTTATGGTGAAGATTTTAAAAATTCAACTATTCAATACTAGAACTTACTTACGAATGCTACTTAGCCCTCTAAAGAGAAATAAAGCACTAAAAAACCAAAGAATCCAACTCATAACAGGGATTGAATAAAACTTAGGAAAATCATTATTTCCAAGAGTCAAAATTCCACCAATTAGAAACATACTACTTAAAAAAGATTGTCCAATAAAAATGAGCCCACGGGTTATCTGCTTAACCTGAGTTTTATCGGCTTTGAGATTCAAATCAATACTGTAATTCTTCTTGGAAAATTCTCTTAAAAACCATTTTATATGACGAGGCAATATTTTAAGCGAGTTGATAGTATCTCTTCCCAGCCAAACAATTTCCTCTTTGGCACTTTCAAAAGAAAACATTTCTGAAGCAATATCTCCAATTTCACTGTTAATAAGTTTATAAACATTAAAATCTAGACCAATGGATTTCCCTACTCCATCTAAAGTCATCATTGCCCTAAACACAATAAACCACTCTCTTGGAAGATAAACCTTATGCTTAGATAAAGTTCTCAATAGATGCGAAACCAAATCAGAGATATTGGTCTCTTGAATTGATAACCCAACATAAGGCATAATAGCATCTCTCACATCTCGTATTAATGATTCTTGGTTGGGAATTTTATCAAACTCCGCAACGTCCAAAAATTCATACACTAAGTTTTCATAATTATTTGTAACCAGTGCGTACAGGATAGCTATTAGATTTGTGCGGTTATTTTTTCCAAGATTACCCATTAAACCAAAATCAATCAGCCCTATTTGATCATTTTCTAGTAAAAAGAAATTACCGCCATGAAGGTCTGCATGAAAAAAACCATCTGCTAATAGAGTATGAATAAATAAACCCACACTTTTTTCTAAATTTTCAATGAGTCTTGGGCTTAACTCATCCAGGGATTTTACTTCATTAAAAGGTTTCCCCTTTAAATAGTCCAAAACAATTACTTCTCGAGTTGTATACTGCTTAAACGCATTAGGAAGGATAAAGATCTTGTCTTTATCAAGCTTCCGGAGATTTTCTCCCAGCCTCTCACAATTCATGGCCTCAATATTAAAATCAAGCTCTGTCCTAATCGTTTTTCTAAAATCACTTAGCACTCGAGAGGCGCCAATATATTTGAAGTCTTCACTTACCTTTTCGATTTGTGCCACAACAAAATCTAGAATATCAAAATCATTTTCAATTAAAGCATCAATATCTGGACGCTTAACTTTTATAACAACATCCTCTCCTGATTTGAGAGTTCCTTTGTACACAATACCTATTGAGGCCACGCCAATTGGGTCCTCATCTATGAAATCAAAAACATCCTCAATCTTTTTATCCAGAGATTTCTCAATTACCTTTTTGGATTCTGCAAAGGGTATGGGTTTAACTTTATTTTGCAAAAGTTTCATTTGACGAATAAATGGCGGCGGAAATAAATCTTCTCGACTGGAAAGCAGTTGCCCAATCTTTATAAAGCTTGGACCTAACTCTTCAAAAGATTTTCGCAAACGATAACCAACCGCTCTCCACCAGTCGTCCCCGTGGTACTCACTATCGCCTAAGGCCAAAGCAATTCTCTTGCGAGGAAGAACGAGTCCAGGAACACGAGAATATAATCCCGTCTTAATGATAATTTCATCAAATCCATTACGAGCAAAAACAGAAAGAATCTCTTTCGATCTCGCAACGTTTTTAATCGTACGAGTAATTCCTAAGCCTGTTCGAACAATATCCATTTTTCACCTATCTCTCTATTTTACGTGAAGCACAAGAAACTACTAGATCGCTAAAATTTCCTACACTTAGAATTCTCAGTTATACTATTTCCGATGAAGAAATTGATTGCTTTGCTTTTTATCCTAACTATAACGATCGGCCACTGCGATAGTGATACCTGTAGCCGTATTGCCGTTATTAACTACCAGGAAGTACTTATTGACTCCTCCTCTTCAAAACCCGGTGATGGCCTGCGCTTCTATCTCGAAAAGGATCCTAAAGCGAGAGAGTTTCTAGATGAATATCAAGAACTTAGTAAGCCATCCTGGAAAAGCTCTGTTATTAGTACAACTGGTACTCTAATGATACTTTCTGGTTTACTCTCATCAGGAGATTCTAAGATTATAGGAAGTAAAAATTTTATGCTTTTGGGCGGCTTGTCGATTATTACCCTCAACTATTTATACTCAAAAACCCAGCAAGCAAAAAATGAACTCCTCTTGAAGCGTTCCGTCGATGAGTATAATAAACGCAACCTTCCTAAAATTTACTTTTCGCCCTTTGGTGATGGTGATAAATCAATAGGAGTAGGCGTCGGTTTGACCAAGGAGTTTTAGTGAGTATCAAGTGCTTTCATTGCAACAAAGAGTTAGATTTATCACCTAACACTAATGTTGGACGGAAAGAAACTTGCTCGTCCTGTTATGCCGACATTCACGTATGTAAAATGTGCATTCATTACGATAAATCTGCTTATAATGAATGCAAAGAACCCATGGCAGACAGAATTGTAGAAAAAGAGAAATCAAATTTTTGTGATTATTTTAAACTTGGTAACAATAACCTCGGTGAATCCCAAAATGATTTATTTTCAGCAGCTGATGCATTATTTAAGAAATAAAAAGAGAGAGTTATGAGCGAATTCCCAATGACCATTCATGGCAAAGCACTTATTGAAAAAGAGTTAGAAAAACTTGTCAAAACAGAGCGTGAAGAAATTAAAACAGCACTTGCTGAGGCCCGCGCTTTAGGGGACTTAAAAGAAAACGCAGAGTATCATGCTGCCAAAGAAAAACAATCTCATAATGAAGGCAGAATTTCAGATCTCCAAAACAAGCTGGCAAAAGCTCGCATCATAGATCCTAAAACACTGTCTGGTTCTAAAATTACATTTGGAGCAACAGTTAAACTCTTTGATATTGAAAAAGAAGAATCCATTCAATTTCAGATTGTAGGAGAGGATGAATCCATGGCCAGTGATACTTCTAAAAGATCTTTTAATAGCCCTATTTGCAAGGCGATTATTGGAAAAGAAGAAGGTGATGAAGTCACTATCAAGGTTCCCAAAGGAGAAGTCACTTTTGAAATCGAGTCCGTCAAGTACCTCTAAACTTAATTGGCAATCTCAAATAATAGAGCTGCTTAAAAAAGGGCAACGCCCTGCTTATATTGGTAAATTAAACGAAGCAAATATTGTAACCATCTACGATCTCATTTGGACATTCCCGCTCAGAGTCCAGAAAACTCCTAAAAATGAGCCTTTCATGAATGCACAACCAGGAAACCTTTTCAGAGGTAGTGGTAAAGTTTTAAATGTTAAATCAAGACCACAGTTTGGGAGAAAAGGAAAAGGACGCATTCTTCTCTATGCTATAGATTGTATCGTTCAAGATAGCTTGAGTGATAGCATCATTAATCTAAAATGGTTTAATGCTTATCCAAATCAAGTAAAATCACTTTCGTCAAAAGAAGAAATAGAATTCCAAGGAGAAGTGACAGAGTTTCAAAATCAAAACCAAATCATCAATCCTAAAATAATATCAGCAGGTGAATTAACTTCTTCAAATGAAATACTTAGAGAATACCCCACCGTCAACGGCGTAAGTGGAATATATATTAAAGGCCTTATCGATAAAATCCCAGCATCTCTATGGAATGATCTTAGTGAAGACATTTCAGAAGAGCTTATTTTAAAAAATGGGTTTTTAAAAATTGGACAATGCTTTCAGGCCATTCATGGTATAAGCGAGTTTCAGCCAGATTTAATTGAAAAAGCTAAAGAAAGACTTATTTACGAAGAATTTTACCGAGAACAGGTTAAATTTAAGGCCCGCAGAGAGAGTATTAAAAAAGGAAACTCTCCAAAACTTAACTTTAAGATTCAAGACATAGAAAATTATAAAAAACTATTTCCTTATGAGTTAACAGCCGACCAATTAGGCTCCTTTCAAAATATTATAGAAGATATGCTCAGTGGTCATCCTATGATGAGAATGATCCAAGGCGATGTAGGTTGCGGGAAAACAACGGTAGCTTTCTTGGCTGCTTGCTTGGTTGCCAGCAATCAAAAGCAAGTAGCAGTAATGGCCCCAACTGAAGCTCTTACTATTCAACATTTTAAAAATTTTGAAAAATTATTTAAAGAAACTGATATTCATTTTGAAATCCTGCTTGGTAGCCACTCTCAAAAGTATAAAAAAGAAGTTTATAGACGCCTTGAAATTGGGGCCATCGATATTATTATTGGGACACATTCTTTATTTCAAGAAAACGTTAAATTTAAAGATCTGGCACTGGCCGTAATTGATGAGCAACATAAGTTTGGGGTAGAGCAAAGGCTGAAACTTGTTAAGAAAGGCGAGGGAACTCATACTCTTATTATGTCGGCTACTCCCATCCCCCGAACATTAAGTCTCACCCATTACGGAGATCTTGATATTTCAATCATCAAAAAAATGCCTCTTGGAAAAAAGGAAGTTAAAACAAGATTAGTTGAGCCTGACCTTATGAATAAATATCTAAGCTTTGTGAAAACAAGGATAGAGCTTGGAGAACAAGCTTACGTCATAGCTCCTGCTATTGAAGAGTCAGAAACACTTGATATTTCTAATGTGAATGCTATTAAGCAAAGGTATGAAGAATTTTTTCCGCATATACCTATTGGACTCCTTCACGGAAAACTTAAATCTTATGAAAAAGATGAAGCTCTCGAAAAATTTGAAAAAAATGAAATTAAAATACTTGTTAGCACAAGTGTTGTTGAAGTAGGCATAGATGTTCATAATGCAACAGTTATGGCCATCTATATCCCTGAAAGATTTGGGCTAAGCTCCCTTCATCAATTAAGAGGTCGGGTTGGAAGGGGTGGAAAACCTGGTTTTTGCTTTCTTATCAATGAAAAACCTATTGGCTTTGAATCTAAACAAAGACTTAAGGTTATTGAATCAAGCAATGACGGATTTCGGATTGCAGAAGCTGATTTAGAGCAAAGAGGGCATGGAGATCTTTTTGGTAAAGAGCAATCTGGAATAGCCGGTCAAAAAAGACTCGCAAATATTATAAAACATGAGCACATTCTGTATGAAGTATGTAAAGACATTGAGCTTTTGATGCAAAATAAAGACCCACAATACATAAATTTATTAGATCAATATAAAAATGATTATAAGGTCTCTTCAACAATCTAACTTTCTCCTATAGAATAAGTACTATGATAAAAATTGAAATCATTACTTCATCCAATAAAGACCAAATTGGTCAATTTGCTCTTTATAAAAATAATATAACCCTAGGAAATCATAGGCACGATATTGACCTCGGTCTTAAAGATTCTTTCAGTATTAACTTAGAAAATGGCAAACTTAAATTTATCAATGATAAAAAGCCCTATTTGCTAAACAGAAAGAAAGCCCTTTCGAATAGAAACTTAAGAACGGAAGACTCTATTATATTAGGGGAAACTGAACTTAAAGTTATTGACTACAAAGAAGAAGAGAATCTTACATCCAAGCAAGTATTTGATTCAAAATTTGAAGAAATTTTACAAGAGGCAGGAGATAGACTTCAAGTTCTTAAAAACTTTCAAAAAAGAATGCAAGATGACTGAACTTCAAAGTGGTTTTTTCTCCACTTCCGATGGACAACATTTAAAATATCAAACAAATTTCCAACTCTTCGAACACGATAAAAACTTACCTGTCATTCTATTTAATTACGGACTTGTTTGCAGTGAGTTTCACTGGAAATATCAAATTAGTTATTTCATTGATAAATACCCCATTATTATTCATGACTATCGCGGACATTATGAATCCACAGGAAAAGATGAATTAGAGAAACTTAATATTCCTCAAATTGCGAAGGATACATACGAACTCTTAGTTCACTTAGAAGTTGAGAGGGCCATTACAGTTGGGCATAGCATGGGCTCTAATGTATCTATTGAGATGGCATTAAGCTATCCTCAAAAAATTCAAGCTCTTTGCTTAATTTCTGGTTCAATTTTTTCAGCTCGAGAAGTAATGCTTGATTCAAACATTATGGATATATTGACTCCTTACTTAGATTTATTTAACAATAAGTATCCCAAACTCTTTGATCTTATTTGGAAAAGTTCACAGTTTAATCCACTAATGACAGACATTATTCATAAAGGCGGATTTAATATAAAAACTGTTTCCAAAGAGTTTGTTAATCTCTATTTGAAAAAATTAGGACAACTTGGTCCTGGCATATTTTTGCAACTTTTTAAAAGCATGTCCGAGCATTGTCTTACTCTTAATTTAGATAAAATTGACTGCCCTACACTGGTCATCAGTGGAGATAGTGATAAAGTTATCCCCCACTATACTCAAAACTATATCATTGAAAAAATTAAAAACTGTGAGTCTTATATTCTTAGAAACGGAAGCCATGTTCCTCAAGTTGATTTTCCTGAACTCGTTAATAAAAGATTAGAACTTTTTATCCAAGATACTCAAAAAGCGGTCTAAAGAGACGGTTTTTGGCTGAAACTAATTGTTTCTTTTTATACTCTTGATGAGAAGCTTCACCCTCTGTATTTTTTTTATGACTTTCAATATCTGTAATTTGCACTTCAAACGGATAGAAAAAACGAACATCTTTTGCAATAGAAGAAGTATCGAGTGAGAGAATTTTAGCTGCTATTTCAGAATCCAACTCTTTGGCCATTTTCCTTACGGCATTAAATTCTTTCATGAAAGGGTTTTTGTACTTAATAAGCTGTCTGCATGTAAAATGAAATGAACTATAACTATCTAAAGTATGCTCATTTACATTACCTTCCGATTTATTAATGGCACATTCTTTTGTGATTTTAGTACATTCCTCTATGAATTTGCTCTCATCAAACTGGCTTCTCATTGCTTCTTTTTCAAGCTCAAAGTGTAACTTTTTAAACTTCTCCAAATCGATAAGAGAGTTTTGAGAACGAGAGGGCTTAATATTGTGAACACTAATGACATAGTTTTTATAAAGAAATCTCATGACTCTTAAAGTGTCCACTGCGTTTTCGGTAATAAACCTAACACCAATTCTATCAAATAATTCTTCAGCAACGTTTTCAGTTTTATGTAGTAGCTTAATAATAATACTATCCCTAGATTTCTTGGCCTTGGTTTGAAAATCCACTAAAGGTACCAAAACATCGCCCTCTTCATTTTTTAAAAAAAGGTTATTCTCTTGATCCCTATGTATATATTTATAAAACCTATCAAATATTTGAAATTGAATCGTCGAAAAATATCTATATCTTAAGTCTTTATCTGCATGAAGAATTGTATGCATGACTTTCAAGATAATACCGGCCCAAATATTGTCTTCTTGTAAATTTTTAATATCACCTTTATTTGTTGCTAATAAAAAAAGATCTGTAATATCACTACAAGCAAGGATTACGTCTGGTATTTTTCTATCCACCCCATCAGAAGTTCCCTCTTTTAAAAAATATCTTCTGACAAATTGAACAGCTTCTTGAAAATTTCCAAAAAGCTCTGCACTTTGTACAGGGTCATTGCAATCAAACCCATAGCCCAGCAAAAAACGCCCAACGTCTTCTCGTGTCTCCAATTGCCCTAAATACGCATTTGCATCCAAGGCCGACTTTCCGCCAATAATGACGTCAAATACTTCCCACTGAAAATGATAATCCTCTAAGTAATTTGGTCTATTCATAATTATTTTTTTGCTAGTAAAAGTTGTCTATAAAATGTAAACGATTAAACAATGGAACACAAGAAACAGGTAGTTGATCACCTTGCTGACACATTTCTATCCTTTTTAGGCACCGGTTTTATTCCGGTTGCGCCAGGAACTTTTGGATCTTTGGCCTCTATACCCTTTCTTTACTACTTTTACCCATTAATCCCCATCAACTTTTACACTTTTTTTATTTTGATACTTCTCATCATTTCAGTCTACATAGCGAACTACAGACTGAAAAAAACAAAACAAAAAGACCCTGGCTGGATTGTCATAGACGAAGTCTTGGGCATGATGGTGGCCTGGCCCAGTTTAAAATCTTTTGGGATCATTGAAATAGCAACTTTACTTGCTTTATTTAGATTTTTTGACATCGTAAAAATTTGGCCGGCCTCTTATTATGACAAAAAAGATTCTGCTCTAGGGGTCATGATGGACGATATCGTTAGTGGAATATACGTAACCATTGTCATGTTAGCATTGCAGCAATGGACTAATTTTCCAGGGATTTGGTAAAAAAAGTCTTCTACTCAAGAATATTCTACTATTATCAACCCTTTACTTTCCGTAGATTTTCCGTAATCTTGTATATGTATCGCTATTGAAAACAGTGAATTCATGGTAATGATTTTCACACTAAAAAATATTAAGGAGAGACACTCATGGCAACGACTCAAACAACTGACGCCAACAAAAAAAAGGCCCTAGACTTAGCACTTTCAACCATCGAAAAACAATTTGGTAAGGGTGCTATTATGAAGCTTGATGGCAAATCAACAGCAAAGATGCCCGCCATCTCTACTGGTTGCCTAAGCCTTGATTTAAACCTTGGAATTGGCGGAATTCCAGAAGGGCGAATTATTGAAATCTATGGACCGGAATCTTCAGGTAAAACAACTTTAACCCTTCACATTGCAGCAGAATGCCAAAAAGCTGGTGGAACCGTTGCTTTTATTGATGCTGAGCATGCACTTGATACTTCATATGCTTCAAAATTAGGGGTTGATATACCTAATACTTTAATCTCCCAGCCAGATAGTGGTGAGCAGGCCCTAGAGATTACCGACATGCTTGTTCGTTCAGGAGCTGTAAACCTTCTTATTGTAGACTCTGTGGCGGCCCTTACTCCGCGAGCTGAACTTGAAGGAGACATGGGAGATTCACACATGGGTCTTCAGGCAAGACTTATGTCTCAAGCGCTCAGAAAGCTTACAGGATCTATTTCTCGTTCCAATTGCACCGTGGTTTTCATTAACCAGCTTAGAATGAAAATTGGAGTTATGTTTGGAAACCCTGAAACAACAACAGGTGGGAATGCTCTTAAATTCTACTCTTCTGTTCGTATGGATATTAGAAGAATTGCTGCTATTAAAAATGGTGATGAAGTTGTTGGTAACAGAACAAAGGTTAAAATTGTAAAAAACAAAGTTGCATCTCCCTTTAAAGTAACAGAGTTTGATATCATGTACGGCTCAGGTATTTCTCAACAAGGAGATGTTTTGGATCTCGCTGTAAAAGAGGGAATTATTGATAAAGCAGGTGCTTGGTTCTCGTATGGTGATGACAAAATTGGGCAAGGAAGAGAAAACTCCAAAACTTTTTTGATGGAAAACCCGGCCATCTACCAAGAAGTTAAGAATAAAATTCTTACAAAATATGGACTTTTAGGCGGCCCCGTTGCCAAGGAAGAAATCATTGATGAGCAAACAGGTGAAATCATAGATGAAGAGATGAACAGCTCTATAGGGACTGAGAAATCAAAGAAAAAGAGTTCGAAAAAACTACAATAAATAACTTAAGGCCCAGCAAAAACTGGGCCTTTTTATTTTAATAGAGAATATGACAGATAAAACCTACACACGCGCTTATAATTACTGCCTCTATATATTATCAAAGAGGGATTACTCAGAGTTTCAACTAAGACGAAAACTTAAGGAGAAAGGTTATGAAGAATTTACTGAAGAAGTTGTTTCCAAGCTTCATGAACATAAATACATACAAGAAGACGAATACCGCCGCTCGCGCATCAAAGCACTTATCCACAAAGGATACTCTGCTTATTATATATCTCAAAAACTTGAAAGCGAACACTTAGGCACGACTAAAGAATTTATTGAAGATATTTACCAGGAACTTCAGACCTCTGAACAAGAACAAAAGCAACATCTTATTCAAAAAAAATTACGCGCATTAGACCCAAAGCATGAAAAAACTAAGGAAAAAATTATTCGCTTCCTTATCTCCAAAGGGCATCGGGCATCCTTTTCTGAAATCGATCTTACAGAAATTTAAGTTAAAAAACTTCCCTATTTCTAGTCTTTTTGCTACTAGTTATAAATATGAAAACAACTGAAATCAGAAAGAAATTTGTAGAATTCTTTGAAAAGAACGGACATCAAAAACACCCTTCTTCATCACTAGTGCCTCATGATGACCCGACACTGCTTTTTGCCAATGCTGGCATGAACCAATTCAAAGACTATTTCACCGGAAATGCCAAGGCCTCCAATCCAAGGGCCGTGACTATTCAAAAATGTGTGCGCGCTGGTGGAAAACATAACGATCTCGAAAATGTTGGATTTACGGCCAGACATCATACTTTTTTTGAAATGCTTGGAAATTTCTCATTCGGTGACTATTTTAAAAAAGAAGCTATCGCCTTTGCTTGGAAATTCTTAACAGAAGAGCTCAAAATCCCTAAAGAAAAATTATATGTAACAGTCCATGATTCAGATAAAGAAGCAGCTGATATTTGGCATAATGAGCAAGGTATACCAAGAGAGAGAATTTTCTTTATGGGTGATAAAGATAATTTTTGGGAAATGGGTGAAGTTGGCCCTTGTGGTCCATGCAGTGAGATCTTTTATGATCATGGAGAAAAATATTCAGACGGAAGTGATACAAGCAAATGTTTACTGGCAGATGAAGGTCGCTATGTTGAAATTTGGAATCTCGTATTCATGCAATATGAGAAGTATAAAGATGGCGATGAAGTAAAAAAGCGAAACCTACCCAGACCATCAGTTGATACTGGTGCAGGACTAGAAAGAATAGCAGCAGCATTACAAGGTAAATATTGGAATTATGATAGTGATGCCTTTGCTCCTATTCTTAAGGAAATAGAAAAAATATCTTCAAAAAAATATAGTGACTCTAAGTACACCGGGAGCATGAGAGTTATTGCTGATCATATCCGCTCTGCAACCATGCTTATCACAGATGGTGTTATCCCATCTAATGAAGGCCGAGGTTATGTTTTAAGAAGAATTATCAGAAGGGCCATTAGACATTTAAATGAATTAGAGGTTAAAAAAACTAGCTTTTATAAGCTTGTTCCATCTGTAATAGAGACCTTAGGCCATGAATACCCTGACAATAAGGCCAATGAGGCATTGGCCAAGAAATTACTAGAGCTGGAAGAGAAAAAATTTAGAGAGACCTTGGAGCAAGGATTAAAAGTTCTTGAAGAAACATTAAAAAAATCAAAAAATAAATTTGATGGAAAAGATGCTTTCAAACTTTATGACTCTTATGGATTTCCCCTTGATTTAACCGAGCTCATTTTAAGTGAACGCAAAATCAAACTTGATATTGATGGATTTAATAAAGCACTGGAAGAACAGAAGAAGCGTTCAAGAAAAGCCGGCAAATTCTCAGCGAGTGAGGATAACAAATTTATCTTTTATTCTTTAAAAGATAAATTTGCTGAAACTGAATTCACTGGTTATTCAAAGTCTAGCGACAAAGCAAAACTCCTTTATTCAGAAAAATTGGATGATGCCTATATTCTTATTTTTAACAAAACTCCTTTCTACGCTGAATCCGGAGGACAGGTTGGAGATATTGGACAAATAAAAGATGACGCAAATATACTGGCAACTATTGAAGACACGCAAAAGCCTGTTGACGGCCTTTATGTTCATTATTCCAAAGATGCAGACCACTTAGAAGTGGGAGCTGAGTATGAATTAGTTGTTAATAATTCAAGACGAGATCTAGTTAAAAGAAACCACTCTGCGACACATTTGCTCCATGCCGCTTTAAAAGAAGTTTTAGGCCCTCATGTCAATCAAGCAGGATCATTGGTTGATAATGAAAAGCTAAGATTTGATTTCACTCAGCCAGAGGCCATGAGTGCTCAAGAGATATCTCGGGTCGAAGAAATTGTTAACCGCGAGATTCAATCTTCACATAAAGTTCAATCAGAGGTTATGGATAAAGATGATGCTGTTAAAAAAGGAGCACAGGCCCTTTTTGGTGAAAAATATGGCAGCCAAGTTAGAGTGATTGAAATGGGTAAATTCTCACTAGAGCTTTGTGGTGGAACTCATGTCGATAACACATCTGATATTGGTCTATTTAAAATCATATCAGAATCATCACTTTCAAGTGGCGTTAGAAGAGTTGAGGCCTACACTTCTAAAGGGGCTCTCTCCTACCTTTCTCATCGATCAAATATATTAGGGAAAATAGAACTAAGTGTTTCGGCTAAAGAGGCAAAAGCACTTGAACAAATTGAAACCCTTCAAAAAGAATTAAAGCAGAAAAGCAAAGAATTACAAAAACTTAACGATAAACTCAATAGTGCTAAAAGTGATTCATTATTTGAAAATAACAAAGAGCTTGCAAATGGTTTTATCTATACTGTTGCAAAGACTGACGCAAAAGACTTAAGAAAGCTCTCTGATAATTATATTGATAAATATCCTCAAGGAGTCCTGTTGCTCTACAGTGTTGATTCATCAAAACTCAGCTTTATTGTCCGAACAAATAAGAATAATAAAAAAATTGATTGTTCTGGGATTGTTAAAAACCTACTGGCAACGATTGATGGTCGAGGTGGTGGTCGAACAGATATGATCCAAGGATCTGGTACAAAGCCCGAGCATATTGAAGATTTTAGTAAAAAGTTAATGGCAGAGATTGAATCAATATAGTTCTTGATGTTTTTTATAGTCAAAAGTTAATTCAAATTTTTCATTGGCATTTGGAGATAGCACTATGATTTTAGTAGCTCCCGCTGTTGATATTTGGGTAAAATCAATTGCGTTAATGACCATATTCTTTAAATATTTATAAACTCTTATGGCCAAAGAAATGGCCTTAGAATTATTCCCATCATCATTTTTGATCGTCCCATTTTCAGTAAAGTTTATAACTTTCTCTCTCAAATTACCGGGTTTAAATACGGAAGAAGAAAGTGATTGAAAGAGGGCCTTTTCAATTACATCCTTTGTCAAAATAATCGAATCACCATGGTTGATACATGTCCCTGTAAGAGTCTCATGCATAAATCCCAATACTCCCCCTGTTAAGTAGATAGAGCAATCATCAAGTCCTGTTCTATTATTACCAGAAAAAAGTTTGGCAATAGTCCCTATATCTAGCTGTACCGCTGGATTATGTTCAATTAAAACTTTCGTTGAAGCCAGTTTTTTTTCTTTGTTTTCAGCATCAAAAAACGAAACCCTAACTTTTATTTTAGTCAGTCTGTTGGCCTGAGCATTGGCAGAGAAACCCACAAAAATGAACAAGCTAAAAATGAATAGGTTTATATACCTGAAAATCACCATAGTAGATAACTAGCACAAGCAGTTGCTCACCAATAGAGACATAGTAAAAATGACAACTACTACGTCTAAACTTCAGACAATTTAAAAACCCTAAGTCATTGAAATCATAAATAGTGGCTGTTTCAGCAAAATATTAAATATTCCCTAATTAAGCTCCGATAAGCCTTCTGGGACAAGAGATGTCCTCCTTCTACCACAAGGATGTAAAGATGAAGTTAATAAAACCTGTATTACTTCTCATTCTTCTTATTAGCATGAGCGATACATGCTTCGGATCTGAATACATAATATTCAGTGTTTCCCAGCAATTGAATATGGGAAACCCAGACCAAATACTAAGAAAGAACTACTACGTAAACCTCGGTTCAGAGCAAGGGCTGCAAGAAGGGACTAAATTAGATGTGTACAGAGTTATTTCTAAATATAATCCTTATGACGACAGCCAAAGAGTTAACTATAAGGTAAAAATTGGAACCCTTTCAGTTTTACATGCCGAGAAGGAATCTGCAATTACGCAACTTGATACTATTAAAGCAAACCTCAGTGACCCTGTTCTTGATATTGAGAGATTTATGATTGGAGATCATGTTAATATAAGTGTCGATTAATAATAGATATCATCAAGAGATTTCATTTTAAGCACATCTGCCCAAATTATACCTTCTTTAATTTCTATAATATTTAAATAAAGTAAATAATCTTGATTTTTTACAAACCCATAAAATGTGCGTAAATAAATAACTTTTATCAATTGCCCTTTGTAACTACCCTTGAAGTGAAAAGAATAGACTCTTTTATTCTTCGTAAGCCCCATACATCTTGAAAGTACCACCACTCTTGCTTCCATAAAGTAGTCTTCATGCAAAAAAAATGTCACAATGAAAAAGATAAATACTTAATATCACTAGGAGATTTTTTAAGCAGAGAAAATAAATATGGAAAAAGTAAATACGATCGGAAAACTTTTTTTAAAAAGACTTAATACGTCCCCAAAAAATAATTCAATTGGGTGGATTGAAAATAATCAAATTCAGTTTTTTTCCTTTCAAAGTTATTTCGATGCAATTGAATGCTTTGCCATTGGACTTAAAGAAATAGGCTTTCAAAAAAATAATCGCTTCGCCATCCTATCAAGAACATGCAAAGAATGGCATTTAACTGATTACTCCGTTCTATGTTTGCAAGGGGTAGTCATCCCTATTTACCCAACATACACATGCAAAGAGATTTCTTTTATATTCAATCACTCTGAAGCTGAATTCTTGGCCATCGAAAACTTATCTCTCTTTTCTACCATTGCAAATAATATTCAAAATTTAAAAAGCTTAAAAGCTATTATCTTTTTTTGTAGTATTGATGAAAGAGTAAAAGAAAAAATTCCAACGAATATTCAAGTATACACATTTAAAGAAATATCACAAAAAGGCGTTGAAGAAGTCAAAAACCAGCCTAATTTTTTTACAAATTCAATTCAGTCGCAAGAGGCAAGTGATATTGCAACAATTATATACACTTCAGGGACAACAGATACACCGAAGGGCGCGGTTATTAACCACCAAGCCTTTATTACCATGCTTAATAATTTAAATATTGGCACTGAACATGCTTTTAGCGAAAAAGACAGGTCTTTAATTTTTCTCCCCCTATCTCATGTTTTAGGTCGGTGTGATTCTTATCTTTGCACATTATTTGGATGGGAGATGGTATTTGCAGAATCTGTTGATAGAGTTCTTAATAATATTCTCTTAGTTAAACCGACTATTATGATTGCTGTCCCTCGGATTTTTGAAAAAATACATGCAAAAATTTTAATAAAGCTAGAAGAGAGTACATTCATAAAAAAAGGGCTTTTTAAATGGGCCCTTAAAGCATCTGAGAATTATTTCAATAAACTTGACACCGACAAAGTTCCATCAAGTTTTGATATCACTCAAAAAGATCTAGCATACAACTTAGTTTTTAAAAAAATTTATAACATGCTTGGAGGTCGAATTAGATTTTTCGTCACAGGAGGAGCACCACTTTCTGAAGAGATTATTAAGTTTTTAAGAATTGCGAACCTATCCGTTTTAGAAGGTTACGGACTCACAGAAACAGTTGGTCCGTGCACACTCAATCCTCTTTATAAACAACTTCCAGGGACAGTTGGAAAACCTATTGGTGATGTTCAGATTAAAATTGCCAAAGATGGTGAAGTCCTAGTTAAAACAAAAGCCTTGTTTACTCAATACTATAAAGATGAGCAAAGTACCGCTGAGGCCATGGAAGATGAATGGTTTAAAACTGGTGATATAGGTGAAATAACACCTCATGGTCATTTAAAAATTACCGACCGAAAAAAAGATATCATCATTACCTCTGGTGGAAAAAATATCTCCCCTCAAAAAATAGAAAATTTAATGAAGCTTCAAAAATACACCTCCCACTTTATAGTTGTTGGAGACAAGAGAAGCTACCTGACAGGCCTTGTGGGCATTGAAAAGGAAAACTTTCTAGACATCCTAGATAAGCTGGGGCTTGAGGCCAGCTCCAGCATAAGCCAAATAGCGTTAAATGAGCACGTATTTGCTCTCATCCAAAATGAAATCAATGAAGTAAATTCCCATCTGGCCCAGTTCGAGGCAATTAAAAAGTTTCAGATACTGCCAGTGGAGCTAACTACCTATAATTACTTAACTCCCTCTTTGAAAGTCAGAAAAAAGGTCCTTTTGAACGAATACGCAACGCTTATTGAGCAGATGTACTAAAAGCTAAATTGACAAATATGGCCATTATATCTATAACTAGGCTCTAAAACTAAATATTCGCAAGGATTATCATGGCAAGAGTTACAATTGAAGATTGCTTAGAAAGAGTAGAAAACAGATACGAACTTGTACACTTAACAGCTAAAAGAGTTAAGCAACTGCGCGAAGGCGATCCTGCTGTTGTGAGAAGTAAAAATAAAACAGTGGTTACAGCTTTAAGGGAAATTGCAGCTGGCAAAGTTAAGCATGCTGAAATTTCAGAATACGATTCAGAAGAATTCTAAAAAAAATTAAATATATTCTAAAAAAGCCTCTTTTTTAAAGAGGCTTTTTTTATTTCCCTAAAACTATTTTTAATACTTCACTGAAATTCGCAACAGGGTGAAAAGTTAAACCTTTTCTATGTCTCTCTGGTACTTCTTTTAGATCTTTTTCATTATCTTTTGGAAGAATAATATCTTTAATCCCAGCTCGCTTTGCGGCTAAAACCTTCTCTCTTATTCCACCAACAGGAAGAACTCGACCAGTTAAGCTTAGCTCTCCAGTCATCGCAACTGTCCCCTTTACTTTCTTTTTCATTGCTAAAGAATATAAAGCAGTGGCCATTGTAATCCCTGCACTTGGACCATCTTTTGGTGTTGCTCCTGCAGGTAAATGTAAGTGGATTTGGTGATTCTCTAAAAAATCTTGAGCTTCAGCTGCCTCAACGACTGTTCCAACAGGTAATGATTTTTTCTTCTTTCCCGTCTTCTTTCTTTTAGCAGCTTCAGTTACTTCTAGCTCTTCTTGTAAAAGCTTTTTTACATAACTATAGGCCAGAGATGCTGATTCATTCATGACATCGCCTAATTGCCCTGTCATTTTAAATCCTTTGCCTTTTAATGGGATCGTTTCAATAAATAAAATTTCACCGCCAAAAGATGTCCAGGCAAGACCTGTAACGATACCAGGTCCATGAAATTTTTGTGCCACTTCTGATTGAAACTTTTTACCGCCTAAGTAATCTTCTAAATCCGATGGCTTAGGATTAAATTTCTTAAAACTCTTTTTAGTTACTTTCTCCAAAGCCGCCCTTCTACAAAGCTTGGCCACATTTTGCTCCATCACCCTTACTCCAGGTTCTCTAGCATAATCATGAATCAAAGTTTTAAGTACAGCTGTTGATAATACAAATTCCGTTCTTTTTAACCCATGCTTCTTCAACTGCTTTGGAACAACCCATTTATTGGCAATAGTAATCTTTTCTTCTAATGTATATCCACTAACTGTAATAAGCTCCATTCTATCTAAAAGAGCTTCAGGAATTTCTCCTATATAGTTAGCTGTTGCAATAAATAAAACTTTAGATAGATCAAAGGGAACATCTAAATAATTATCGATAAAAGTTTTATTTTGCTCAGGGTCTAATACTTCTAATAGAGCAGACGCTGGGTCACCTTGATAGGATTTTCCAATTTTATCAATTTCATCCAACATAATAACAGGATTATTAACTTCAACTCTTTTTAATGCTTGGATAATTTTTCCAGGCATGGCCCCAACATAAGTTCTTCTGTGGCCTTTTATTTCTGCTTCATCTCTCATCCCACCAAGACTAAAACGATAAAACTTTCGACCTAGGGAATTAGCAATACTGTGCCCAAGGGATGTTTTACCAACACCTGGAGGACCAGCGAAACATAAAATAGTTCCATCATACTCTGGTTTTAATTTCCGCACGGCCAAAAATTCTAAAATTCTCTCCTTGGCCTTCTCTAATCCATAATGATCTTTTTCAAGAACAATCTTTGCCTTCTCTATATCAATTTCTTCCTTAGTTTGCTCATCCCAAGGTAATTGAGTCATCCATTGAAGGTAAGTTCGTGCAACACTGTACTCGGGAGATGAGTCTGGAATTGATTCAAGCCTTTCTAATTCATCTTCAACCGCTTTTTTGGCTTCTTCTGGCATTCCGCCTTCTTCTACAAACTCTTTAAACTTTTTTAGGTCACGGGATTTATCATCATCATCCATTCCAAGTTCACTGCGAATGGCCTTTAATTGTTCTCTTAAAAAATACTCTCTTTGGTATTTATTAACTTTCTCATTAACTTCATCACTAATTTTCTTCTGAATATCCGCTACATCTTTTTCTCTTTTTAAGTACACAAGAAGCTTTGCAAATCTTTTCTTAACCACCAGTGTCTCTAAAAAATCCTGGGCCTCTGGAACATCAAGAGATAAAGCAAAAGCAACTAAATCTGCTAAAGAACCTGGAGATGGAGAATTGAGCATAGCAAGCTTCATCTCCTCATTAAAATAAGGATTTATCTCACTAAGTTTTTTAACTTGATTAATAACAGAACGAGTATAAGCATCCAACTCTTCGTCGGGTTCCAAAATATCATCAAAAACATTTATTTTTACAATCAGAAGTGGTGATTCTTGAGTAAAATCTTTAACTCTATATCTTTTAATTCCATGAACAAGAATATTTACAGAACCATCTGGAAGCTTAAGTTTTTTTACAACTTTGCATAACACCCCAACTCTATAAACGTCATTTGAAGAGACATTTTCAATCGAGTAAGCTTGAGGCGCATCATCTCCATCCTCTTCATCTAGCTCCATTTCCCCTTGTTCTGATTCGTCATAAAAATCTTCACTGTCATCAAAGTCATCAACGGCTTCCCTACCTTCACTGAACTTTACAAGGTTCAAACCTACAAAACCTGTTTTAGTAATAAGCTTATCAAGCTCTGAGGTATATTTATCTTGAGTAAGGATAATTGGAGCAATCATACCAGGAAAAATAGGGCTATTTACAATAGGAATAACCACAATCTCGCTACGAATTTCCTTAACGCGTTCAATTGCTTCTAAAGTTGATTTAATTTCATCTGACATCTAAATTCTCCGAACGAAAACTGGTTCATTTCAAAAGAATTTATTACTTTTTTAAGTCAATAACAAGTCTTCCTGGGTTTTCGAGGTAAAAGATATCAAAGGTTGAAGATTTCACAAAACTTAATTCAACTGATAATGAACTGCCGTCGATACCAAAAAAATCAAGGTTTTTAAGATATTTAGTATTTCTAAGTGGATCTACTGTCCTTACAAGCTTTGAATTAAAAAAATCTATATAAATTTTTTGTGTTTCCTGGGAGATATGTCCATAAACTTTAGGAATCTTAGGGCCACTAAAATCAAAAACAATTCTTTCATAACCTCTTTTGAGGACATAGGAGTTACGCACGCCAGTAATCTCACCACTACCCCGCCCTGCGCTAGAATGAAAAATACCCTTATCTAAGAAAATTGATTTTTTTCTAGGAGATAATCTCCAAATCCTCTCTTTCATTAAATCTTGGGCAAAAGTTGGACTTAAAATCCACATTAGAATAATTGCTAAAAAAGCTAGGTCTTTCATTGGCCATCCTTAGATAATGAACATTAGGTATATTTTACACTATTTTGTTAGGACGTCTCAATCGAGAAATAAAAAATGTAAGGATAAATCCAAGGCACAAACTTAAGGGACCTCCTCCCGAATTTCCTGAGTCATTTGGTCCTGATATTGTTCCACAACTTGCAGATAAAAGGCTTATATCCTCATCATTAATTAACTCTTTCGTCACAGCAGCAACTGCAAAAGTAAAAGGGGCTTCTGTACAAGCATAATTATCATCAATAACTGACTGACCTACGCTTAACATTGGGTAGGGGTATACTTGGTCGAGCACATCAACCATAACCAGATAGAAGTATCTATCATCAGCAAAGACACTTGGTTGTGGCAAGACTTGCTTCAAGGCAGAGCTAGAAGTTATAGATTGTGGTTTAATTTTCAATTTAAAGAATTGATCTGAATCCATTGGATAACGTTGTACCACTTCACCATCTACATCATCAGTTAATAAAGTAACTGATGATGAGTTCATTAAAGTCACATAATACTTCACTGGTACACCAAGCCCTAAACCCAATACAGTGACCTGAATACTTTTCCCAGCAGGTGTATCAACTCCTGATAAGTCGATATCTAGAATATCCCAATCTGATGAATTTTTATCAGAGTTACTCACTTGAGTTTTATAAAAAAAGCCTATAAAACTCTGACCACCATCTGCCACCAAATCACTGCCAGAACTTATTATTTCAAAGTTCGTATCTGAGCCCTGACTCTTAGTACTTAAATAATTAGTATTCACTCCAAGATCACAACGAATAGTAATATCGCCAATATCAATTGAAGTATCCGAATCTGTAAAACCAATTCTCTGAGGCCTTCCTTTGTTTGAATTCCCACAAGATGTATAAAATGATCCCGTGTAATTTTCGGGGCAAAAATTACTTTGTGCCGATGAATAATAAGCGGGTAGTGCATTTTTATTTTTTAGTGGTTCTACATAAATATAATAATTATCATCTTCTTGAGCTAATCCTGAAATTGAAAAAGATCCATCTGAATTAGAAATGGCAGACCCTACTATTTCTCCACTTTTTGCAGAAATAGCACTAACATAAGCACCAAAAACAGGAATAGCACTTCCTCCAATTACTCTGCCATTAATATTACCTGTTGTGGCTGCTGGATAAATAGAACGAATCGCACTTTTATCCTCTTCATGTAAGTCGTACTGCCCTAAAAATGCAGAGTAATTCATAGTCGAACCAATTACTTCACTATGGCCCAGGCCGTACAAGTGTCCTAACTCATGAGTAATGGCATCACCTAGATAAATATCATAAGGAGCCAGTTGTGGATTATCTGTTGGGTCGTTAGTAAAATTATAGCTTTGCTCATTAATATACACGACTGCTGATTTAATTTTTCCATTTAAATTTGAAAAATTAATTGTCGTAACAGCAACAACACCTGAACCCAGATAAGGAGAATAGCCTGCTGAAAACTCAATTCTGTTTACAGAGTTTGAACTTGTCACATACGATGGACTGATACTGACAGAAGACTCGTTATTCCACTCATTAATAGAATTTCCGATTATTACTTTAACATCAGCACTACTTAAACCGCTTGAGTTAATGACAACATCCAAGTCAATTTTGTTTGTATTTTTCCAAGAAACATTTAATCCGGCATCTGTTTTTGTTCTCACTAATGACCATGCATTAGTAAAAACAAACAAGTAAATAAATAAGCCCGATATCTTAATCATAATCTAGACTCTTCTGATGATAAAAGAAGAAAAACCTCCCATTAAGGCCAGGAAGAAAATTAACCACCAAATACTTAATTCATTTTCTTCATTACTTGGTTCTCTATTTTTTTCTTTATAAATATTTTCTTTATCCACTTGAGAAGCAAACCCCCTTCTAATCTTGCTTCTTAATTTCTTATCTTTAATTGCTGTTAGTTCTAAATATTGGTTGTCATTGCTGAAATTTCCTACATATTCTGCAATTTTCTCACCTTTAATTTCTTCTATTTTTTTATATAGCTCAGCTAATGGCATTTGCCCCATTTGGGGATGATAAGGAAATACATTTGAAATTATTAAATTCTCACTACCTATTTTTTTAACTTTGTATTTTCCTAATGATAAGTTTTGAACCCAATAGCCATTATCATCTTTTTTTAGAAAAAGAAGAACTTCTTCGTCTTTTTTAAAACGTGGAGAGCCTTCAACTTTAAAAGTATCATTTTGCCAAGTTCCACCAGGTGTTAAAACTTTGAAATGAACAAATGCTCTCAATTCAGATTTCTTAATACCTTGGCTAGATAAAACATCAAAAGAGTTTTCAGTAACAATTGTTCCATTAGATAATTTTTTTGAAAAACTATTTACAAACCTACCTTGTAAAATAGAATCAGAATCCTTTATCTGCCTTTCTATTGAAATGGGAATAAAGGTCGTAGCCATCAATGAAGTGCTAATTAAACCTAGAAACAATTGATACATTTTAAACATAAGCCACCTATTTACTTAGGCTTATCGGTATTTCGCCATAGTTCTTGAGCAGAATTATCGGCTTTTAAAATGCTGTTATTTCAATAAGTTATCTCTTTAAATTGACCATAATCGCTGAACTCAACTTCAAAGTGGCATATTTTTTGAAAATTCTTATTTGAATCTAGTAGCACAACGGTATTACCTGACAAGAGCAGGCTTTGGAGAAACTCGCATATGCCCTCCATTTCAAGATCGGAAAGACCAAAGGAGAGGTTTTCAAAAAAAAGAACCGTATTTTCTAATTTTTTTATAAGACATGAAAGCAAATAAATTCTCTGCTTTTCCCCACCTGATAAGGAAGAAACACCCCTATCTAATGACAAATAATCTAGCTTTAAAATTTTAATATATTCCCATATTCTTTGAAATTTAGGAGTAAGTCTTAATCTAGGCATAAGCTCATGCAAAGGCATAGAGTAAGCTTCGTAAACCATTAACTCACCGTCTGAGATCTCACTTAAGTGAGGCTTCAACTTGCGTCCACGGCAAACTTCGCATTCTAAAATAATATCTTCCAAATATTGCATCTCAATTATATTAACGCCCTTTCCTTCACATTCACTACACTGCCCAAGCTCTGAATTTGCAGATAAATGGCCATCCTTTAATCCTAAAGATTTAGCGTAAGGAGTATTAAGAAAATGCTTTCGTACGATTGAGAAGAGCTCTGTAATGCTTCCAACTGATGATCTAGAGGTATATCTATTGAGATTTGATTCTATAACCTTCACATCCTTTACTTCTTTCGGGATTGAAAATGAGGAGTACTCAGGAAGTGAATCATAAAGCCAGCTATGATTTAGCTTATAATTAAATATATTGGCCAATCCATGCACAAAACAACTCGTTTTCCCTGTCCCAGCTCTCCCATGTATCCAGCTAATTGCCCCTATAGGTATTTCCAGTTTTTTAATATTAAAGTTTCTTATTTTTAAATTTTTTATGCTAATTTTTTTATTTTTTAATTGAGACTTTACCCTTCTTAAATCCAGCGTTTTCTCATTTTGAAAATACTCAACCGGCTGGCCATCAAAAACAATATTGCCGCCTAATCCTCCAGCCCCGGGGCCCATGATCATAAGCTGATCACAACTTTTTTGAAAAAACTTGCTATGATCAACTAAAATAACTGTATTACCCTGTTCACAAATTCTTTTAATTCCATCTAGAAG
>CAYGUN010000005.1:28151-39234 GCA_964353025.1 uncultured Bacteriovoracaceae bacterium | reverse complement strand
TATAGGCCCCAGACTATCCTAGAAGGTGATGAAAATATCGGTTATTTAGGGGTTCTGGCCCATTTGAAATCCCGCATTTTTTCTTAACAACTACCTGTAATTATTAAGTTAATTTATCTTAGGTTTTTACTCGGTTATACCGATAATATCTTGTGACAAAGGTTTTAATCTCACTTTTGCTTTTCCAATCAATTTCCTACGCTCAGGACGGGCTTCAGTGCGTGGAGAAGGCCGTTGATGTATCCCCCATTTTTGTTAGTGAGGCCACAAACTCTTCAAAGCCTGAGGTTATTTATGAAAATCTATGGCAAGGAAGTGCTAGCAAAAGGGTGAGCCCTTCTTTATTGCCTAAATTCTCTCTTGTAGAAACGGACTTAGCAACTGCATCAGAATTTAGAAGAATTGTAGAGAGAGAGAGTTTATCTTCTCGTTACATCACAGTAAAAGTAAAAAGCTTAGGACCAATGTCCTTGATTGAGCATTTGGATGATGCTCAAAAAAAGTTCACAATCCCAAACTACAAACCCAAATACAAGGATGGCCCTCAGGATGGCAAGTTTGAATATTTTGGTTCTTATAACCGCAAGTCGAAATGGTATTCTCCTGCGAAGATAGAGCAAGAAGGGCTTATTTTAGCAAATTCTTTAAAAC
Source organism: uncultured Bacteriovoracaceae bacterium (assembly GCA_964353025.1). Classification (GTDB taxonomy): domain Bacteria; phylum Bdellovibrionota; class Bacteriovoracia; order Bacteriovoracales; family Bacteriovoracaceae; genus CALFYV01. The sequence continues at coordinate 38,583 of CAYGUN010000005.1, read as the reverse complement.
CGTTGGGTATGTATTCTTTTGTTCTAAATGAAGACTCTGCCCTTTTTTCTGGTGACTACGAAAAATTTAAGGGAAAAATTTTGACCCCAGTAAAGAACGCGGATGGAAGTTACCTTATTAATGAATGCTGCAAGGAAAATCTTGAGGATAGAGAATGTTTCAATCAATATCAGTTTCAAGTGTTAGGTGAGGATGATATCTTACAATTTCAAGGAGGGAAATGCAACAACTTGGAGCTTCTTATGCCGAGCAACTCGACTCATACAGGAGCACTTTATCAAATATACAAACTCGCAAGAGAGGAGAATAGTATATTTAGTCAGTCAGATGTTAATTACATGAATAATTTTGAGTATGAAAGTTACTCAGCTCCTTTCTTGAAGGATTATTATTTGAGTCCAGGTTCTTCCGGTAATCTCAAGTGGAGAAAATTAAATCCAGCTGTGCAAAATGAATTATTAGAGAAATGGGAGAACCTTGATTATCAGAGAGGATTTTCACGAGTTCCAATTGATATGAAAACAGGTGAAGGACCATTTAATATTTGTCACTATTTTACAGGGTGGTTTAAAGATTCTAACGGGAAGTCATATAAAAAAAATGATATCTATTCGGATCATTTTGCTCACCCTGGATCAGTTTGCGCATTTCTGCAAATTGCTAAAAACTTTAGCAAGAAAATAAATTCTAAAACCTGTGAGATTTGGCTTGGACATGCTTATCATAGCAAAAAATGGGATAGTCACAAAGAACATGCAAGAGGGGTTTGCTTTGATGTAGGATCTTTTGCAAAAGATAATGTAAATGATGATGAAAAAAGAATTGGTGTGCCTTTTTGCAATAAAAACCACGATAAAGACAAAACTCTTCATTATATAGAGAATCTTATTCAAGCCGGTGCTGAAGAAATTACATTAAATCCAAGGTGCTGGTATAAAGAGAATGGTAAGTGGACTTACTGGAGGTGGTTATCGTGGAAAGAATCCCAGAAGCTTGGTATTAGGGAGTTGTTAGAAGCAGAAGAGGCAAATGAAGGAAAAGGCTCAGAGGAAGGAATTCCAGATAGTACCGGCCATACTTCTCATATTCATTTCTGTCTCCCACCTTCTTCACCTGAAATTCAGAAAACATGTGAAAAGGGATTGGGTGAGAAATTAATAAAAATAGAACCCAAAAAAATTGAATTTGAGATAACTCCACCAAAGATGAACCTTAAACTATTGGCCCCACAAAAAATTAATTTAAAAAATAAGAATTGATTTCTTTTTCAACTTGCTCTTCTAGAGCATGAATATCCACATAAAGATTAAGCTCTAGCCAGTCAGCGAGATCGTTAGGAATTTGTGCCCGAAAAGGTCTTTGATAAACAGGATGTCCTTGAAAGGACAGTCCCACAGCATGTAGAGCGTGTCTCGAAATCTGCATTTTATCATGGTCTTCTTTCGTGGGAATCTCATCCTTAAAACGCATGAAGACCGTAGGGTCTCCATTATACATTTTGTCTCCCAAGAGAGGGTAGCCGTGATAGGCGGCATGAGTTCTAATTTGATGCTGTCTGCCTGTTTTAGGAAAGGCCAGAGCCACGACATAGTCACCATATTCCATAAGTTTCGCAAATTCAGTTTCAGCAGTCTTGCCATGGTCATCAGTAAAGCAGTGGACGTAATTCCTGGGAGTATAATCATCACGAGTGCTCATGTTCTCTTTGGCACTAAAAGGGAAAGCAGTGGCCTCTTCATTTTTATGAGCAATAAAGAAATAGCATTTTCTCACCAGTGATTTTTCAAACATAGTGGTGAGCTTTTGGGTGGCCCGAGGGTTTTTCCCTAAAACCAAAACTCCTGATGTTTCTCTATCAAGCCTATGAATAGAATGGATGGTATGTCCGTAGATGCTCTCATAAAAAACAGTAGCACAGTTAAACAGATGCTTTCCTGTCGGATGCGTGGCCATATAAGGAGGTTTATTAATAACGAGTATATCTTCATCTTCAAAAACAATAGATGGTTTTTGCAAGTTGAGCTTTATTCCTCGCCAGAATTCATCTTCAAGGCCCTCTTTAAAGGTTACAATTTCAACTTTTTCACCATTATAGACCTTGCTTGATGGTTTATGTGGATAAGGGCGATTATTAATGCGCACTTCACCTTTTTCAATTTTCTTTTTGATAGATTCTCGCGAGAAGTTTTCAAAATAAGACATAAGGAATTGATCAAGCCTAGAGCCATCATATTGCGGCTCTACGGGGTAGATGACTTGGAATTTCTCATGCGTAAAGCTCTTGTAAATTTGTGACATGGGCCTAATAATTCTTCTTAATTAAGTACTTTAAAGTACTAATAGCACCATTTTCTGAGTATTGGAACTTATCCACTAGGTTTGAAATAATTCCACGTATTTGGGCCTGGCTTTCCTGGTTAAGTTGGGTCGAATTCACGTTTTTACCCTCTTTTTCATCTTCATGTTCACGCAGGTAAATCAGTAGGTTTTTGGCCACTTTGGTAATAATCTTTTTCTGCTCAATCTTAAATGATTCTTGCAATAATTTCACTATATCATCGAAGACATCAGCATAGACAATACCCTTACCAGGGTTATCTAGATAGTAAGCTCCAAGCCTTGAAATGAGGTGGGAACGGTATTTCTCAGCAGCTTCTTTAAGCTGAATATTGGTTTCAAATTCATTAATAAAATACATATCAGCAGGATCGAATTTTCCAGTGACTTTATTTTTAATTTTCTCACCCTTTATGAGCGCATTAATATTCATAATATAGCGAGAAATATAATCTTCATAAGATCTTTCATCTACCAGACCAAGTGAAGCCCTTACTTGAGCATCAAATTTATCTAAGTGATGAGCTTCAAGTAATTCTAAAAACTTTTTAGGATTATGGTAATCACCCTGAGGGGCAATATTTAAAAAATCAAAGTCCATTTTTTTATCATTAATATCTTTCAAATACTCTAGGACTTCCACAAAAGTCACACTATTGTGCTGAGAAGAAATTTCGTAAATGATTTGTTTCATCTCTCGTGGAGAAACACCAAATTTCCCTTCATAAAGACCATCATTTCTGTATTCTTCTAAAATTTTACCAATTCCTCTTTTAAGAATTTGTCTTTCTTCTGAGTCTAGATTTTCAGGGGCCTTATTATCAGCAATAACTAAGGCCTTTTGAAGTGGGTTTAGGGCCGCTGCAATTTTCCCTAATCTTGTTTCGGGATAGTTTTTTCCTAAAGGAGAGCGAAATCTTGTCATGACTCCCCATAGGCAAAGGACTTCAAGTGCACCTGGCTCGAAAGTTGTTTTCTCTTTTATATTGTCTAACTGCTCATGATAAATTTTTTCTTCATCTTTATAGTCAAGAAGATATGGAACTCTGATAAAAGTAAATCTTCCTTTAAAGGAATTAAAATCAGGATGTTGTTTAAAAGCTGAGAAATGAATTTCATTAGAACTTCCAATAAAGAAAATATCAAGTTCTGTTAAAATTCCTTGTAAATTAATCGTTTTAGATTCCATGGTCATAAGCAGATATTTAAAAGCATCCAGAGGGCGCTTTAATAAATCAGAAAATTCAAGAATCCCCCTATTGGCCAAAACCACTTCGCCGTTAAGATTAAACAGGTTAAGTGACTGAAGACTTGGAGGAAGGTTTGCAAGCCTCTTATCCATTGTAATTTGTTGTAGTCTTGCATCCACATGAACTTGGGGCTCAATAGTGGCAGTGGCACTTGAATAGCGCTTGTCTATATAAAATCTTTCAACACGAATATGTTTTAAAACTTCACTATAATCACCTTTATAGTTGGTTAAAAGAGCATCAAAAATCATTTTATTTCGTTTGGAAAGATCCCCCGTATAAAGGTATGATTTTCTTACTGATTCAAGTTTTTCAGGATCCTCTTTTAAACTTTCCTCTATCATTTTTTGACGAGTCTTTTTTGGAATTAAAAGCAAAGGATGATCTTTAAGCTCTGACGTTAAAATCGCACTTATTTCTTTATCTTCTAAATGGGCGTAACTTTGCACGTTTCTGCTAATAGGCTGATTACCTAAACCAACAGAGCCTTTAACAAAATTATCAATGGGAAAAATCCAACTAAAGGAATAAAGAGCACCTTCCTCTAAGTGAGAATAGTCCTCAGCCGCTTTCATAAGTTTTTTAACTAGGGATGATTTGGATGAACCATTTGGACCAACTAACAAAATAAATCTATTGTTGTAGCCTTCTTCAATAAAGTTTTCAAGACTCCTGTACATTAATTCTTGTGTATTATATTGCCCATACACAGGAGGAGCGTCATGGTGAGATTTTAAAAATAAATTGAAACCGCCATTATCGTTTCTGCCATAATGATCAAACATATCTTTTAGATATTGATTTGAAGTTCTAAGCTCTCGTGAATTCTGATGTTCGAAAGTTTCCATATACTCATCAAAAGATAAGTTTTGCTTAAAATCATTTTCTTCTTTTTTAATTTCTTCTAACCATTTCATAAAAACTCGTTTATTAAAAAACCTAAATGACCTTTAGGAGTCATATAGTATATTCTATGATTGTTTAATGTTTTAGTCATCTAAGGGCAATAATTTTGAAGAGTTTTGTTATTGGAATATTTACTTGTTCACTTTTGCTTGGTTATTACTTTTCCCACCAGAAAAGCACCAAGGAGACTGAGCTTATGGCCCATCAGGCCATAATTGATTTCAGCTCTCAACTACTAAAGAGATGGCAAGAGGGGGATATTGAAGAAAACTACACAAAGGGATTGTTTAATTGTCCGACTATACCCAATGGTCTTTCTATTGATTCCCATTATTTTGAATGCAATTCGTTATATCTGGAATGCTATATTCAAAATCAAGTGGGGTTAAGCAAACAGCTCCAAACGACTTTTGGGCATAAGTCTTTTGCTATTAAATTTAATGAAATTTTTAATAGTCGTGTTTTAAGTCGGAAATATGTAAGGCCCACGAATGAAGGGGTAGAAGTCTCAGTTTCTATTGAAAATATTAGTTATGACTTTTTGCTAAAAAATACATGTGGCGATAGCTACCTCCCTCAAAGAAAATATGCTCAAGGTCCATATAAAGCACAGGAGCAATTTGAATGGGATAATTTCACCCGAAATTTTTATATTGATAAATATTTAGTCCCTCATTCAAAAGTTATCGAATGGTCAATCTTGCATCAAGAAAAAATACCAGAGATTAAGAAAGAGAGTTGGCATAGGCCATCGACGATTTTGTCTAAAGAGCAAATGAAAAAGTTTTGTCACTTCCACAAATCAAAGTTATTAAAAGCAAATCTTTATGATGCCGCAAGTTTTATTCCCTTTAATGAAAAAGAAGACAATCCTATCCTTGTCAAAAAATCTCCTTTTCCATGGAGTAAGAAAAAAGATTTATTTAATAGTTTAGATAATACTTACGAGGAAGATAGTTTTAGTAAAAAAACTTGTGAATCACTTTTTTCTAAAGATTGTCTGGACCAGAAGGTGCTTTATAACTCCTATCAGGATAGTTCTGTTACATGGATGGGGATGTTTAATCCTCTGGGTGGCCCAATGGAGTATATGGAGAATCTTATTCGTGAGAATAAGAATTTAAGGCTTAGTAGTTATTACTTCCCTCTTCACCATAAATTTAATCAAATTGGCGTAAGAGGAGCATGGCTTGGTAATAAACAAGAAATTTCTAATATTAAATTTGAGCAAGAAAGTGGAATTATTAGTGATTTTATTAAAGAAATAAAAATAGGGTTTAGATGTTACAAAGAATTGCCTTAGTTTTTTCATTCGTTTTTTTGACGGCCTGTTCTTCGGAAAATAGTTATCACGACTTTTTTATTAGTCTTTACCCGAAAGTCGTAAAGGCCACAAAATTAAAAGTTTTAAATAGTGATATTATTGAAAACAGACCCATTGTCTTTCCACCGAATACTTGGATAAGCCTACTTTGGTTTGAAAGTGAAAACCAAGATTATTGCCTTGTTTTTAAGACCCCTTTTTTAAAGGGAAAAGTAGATGGTGTCTTAAGATTGATTTTTATGAAAAAAGGAAATGAATGTAATGAACTTTCCGCCTTAAATATTCTAAGTGAATTGAAATTGAAATATTTAAGCTCCTCTTTCAAATCTAAAACAGATAGTGGTGAATTTCATCCTGAGCTAAGTTTTAGGGGAGAATATACTCGAAATAAAAAGGGCCATAGCTTCAGAATAGCTATTCCCTTAATTAACCTTGCGAATCCAAAGCTAAAACAAAAAATTAACAAATTCAGCTCTTCTGTAAAAGAGATATACTTTCCAGGACTTTCAATTAGTTCACATGTTACAGAATTAGTGCCAAGAAATCTTTCGCAGTTCAAATTCAGTAAAGATAGTTTCTGCCATATCTTAGATGATCAGTGTAATGATAAACTTGATTATAGTTGTGATAAATGCCCTTTAGGTCTCTGGACAGAGGTTGTGGGAGGGAAATGTGCGGGGAAAAGAGATAAAATCTGTGGCGATTTCAGCTGTCACAGTTCTGGAAATCCGGCATGTTTTAGAGGTATGAATTGGATAAGTGATATTTCAAATTGCGAAGCTTTAATGAAGGCTTCGTTTTGTGCCAATGAGCTAAAGCCCATCTGTGTTGATGGGTATTTATTTTGTCAGTAATCTTGGAAAATAACTCTATTGGTTGTATTGTATTTATTAATGACAGACTCAAAGCTTTTTGTATTTTGAATTTCTTCTTGGATGATATCTCGATAATTTACTTTATGAACTTTTTTCTTTTTGTAGTGTATATTATTTAAGGCCTCAGTGAAATTTGAGTTTAAATGAATTCCTGGAAAATTAACAGTTGCGACACTATACTCTTTACCATCGACAAGAGAAGACCCGTCTTCAAGAAAAACGAGGACTTCCTTTCTTTTCTTCCAAGGTTCTTCTGTTGAGGTGTTTTCTACCTCATCTTCTTTTTTTGTTACAACGACGATATTAAGACCAGAAACATAGATTTTAGAGTATTTATCTTTAAGCAGACTCTCTCTAATAATATCTTTTAACACTTTGCCCTTAATTTTTACTTCCAATAAATTACTGGTAATAGGCAGGGCACTAAAAAGTTTACCGTAAGTAAGCTCTCCTTCCATTAGTCCATATTTAATAGAATCATCAAAAATGATCCCAATATTCGATTGAATTTTCTTTCTTAAAGAGTCCACGACAAATGTTGCAAAAGGAGAGTTGGGATCTTTATTGTGAGGCAGACCTTTAGTAAGATTGACAATATTTTTTTGTGCCAGTTTGTTCACTTTGAGCGTGTATGGCTCTAGCAGTTTATCAACGACCTCATCTTTTTGAATCGGAACTCCAAGGAAAGTGGCGCTTATTATTTTGTCGTGATTAACGGATAAATCTCTGGAGTAACAATCTTCAGTTTCATCAAAGAAGTTATGACATAACATTGTTGGTTGATGAATAATGGTTTTTTTCTTAACGAGCTTTTTTTTCTGCGAATCATAGAAAATTTCGAGACGTGAAAAGTACTTTCCTTTTCCAAAGTTTTGGATAACAGGAATTCCTTGGATAAAGTTACTTACTTTGCTCTCAGTTCCACCTGTAATAATTACATCGATGCTACCAGGAGTGACTTCTTTAATGGCAGTCATAAGTTCGTTACTTAATTTACATGAATCAGAGGTTAACGGTTTAAAGTTAGTTTTTTCAATGGGGAGGCTTTTGGCAGCAGCAATGCTTTCCCCGCAACTAATAGATGTGTTGGCAATAAGTATGATAACCTGGGCCCCTTTGGCCTTGAGTAATTGAGAGTTTTCAAAAATAGATTTTTTAAAATTATCTAAGTATAGGCCAGTGAAAATTTCTTTCTGATGCTTAGTCAGAACATGAGGAGTTGTGACTCCAATAAGCCCCACTTTCACACCATTTATTTCTTTGATAAGGGAGGCCGCAATGCCTTCTCCTTCAAGAGGTGAGCCCTTGGCAATATAAATCAGATTACTAGAAAGTAAGGTGAAGTTTTTATTGGTAAATTTCTCTTGAAGATTTTCAATGAGAGGGTATCTACGTTGTTTTTTTCCATTTTCTTGAAAGGTGAGATCGTTAGGGCCCAAAACAATGGCATCATAACCCAAGTAATCAAAAATTTTAAGTGTGGGCTCTCCATCAAAAGAACTGGTGAGCAATGTTCCCTTCAAAGAATTACCAGCATCAACAACTAGGATTTGATCAGCATACTTACTTTTTAATATTTTTAAATAAGATGAGAAATAAGAAACTCCGCCGACGTAATAAGGGAGGGCTTCTTTTTTTGTTGCAGAGTAAGTAGGTTCTGCTTGTGGCAATAGGTTTCCAAACATATCGTTGGTACTTACAATAAGAATTCTTTTAACGAGATCGTCAGTATATTCATCTTCTGCTTCAGGATGAGAGTATAATCGATAGTGCCCTTTTTGAACTTCATTTCGGGCACCTCCCATTCGGAAAGTACAACTAGAGGATAGAAGAGAGAGTAAAATTAAATATTTCATATTAGAAGCTTTCGATGGTTGAGAGTTTTTTATAAGCGCTACTTAAAGCATTAAAAATGGTATCGTAGGATGTTTCTTTTTGGCCCAAGCACAGAGAAATTCGTACAACGCCTCTTCCGATATTATCTTCCACTTTCATGGCCTTTAATACTTTTGAAGTTGTTGGTTCATTATCTGAACAAGCAGAGGAAGTGGTGACAAATATATCCTGAGACTCAAGTTCTATTTGTACACCTTGTCCATGAATCCCTGGGTAGGCGACAAGTGTAGTGGAAGAGAGTCTTGGAACATTTGCCCCCACGATAACAACTTGAGGGAAGCTTTTTTGAAGCTTGGCCTCAAATTTCTCTCTATTTTCTTTGCACCACTGAAGTCTATCTTTATTGTCAGTAAATTCTTTCAGAGCGATGGCCAGTGTTTCAATACCAAGATAGTTTTGAGTCCCGCCACGCAGTCCTTTTTCTTGCCCACCACCAAAGATATGGGCCCGTAATGTTTCAGGTTGTTTCACTAAGAGAATGCCGCTACCAATAATGGCACCAATCTTGTGACCAGATAGAACTGCAAAGTCTAGCCCTGATTCTTTAAAATTAAATTCTGTCTTTCCAATAAATTGAGTGGTGTCAGAAAAATAGGGAATATTTTCTTTTTGGCATATTTTTGAGATTTCTTCAAAAGGTTGAATAACCCCTGTTTCATTATTTGCGGCCATAATAGATACCAAGGCGATATCATTTTTATTGTCTTTAATGGCCTGATTAAATTCTTTCAAATCTACTTGGCCGTCTGTGTTTACGCCAATGCAAATAAGCTTATAACCTTGTTGCTCGTAAAATTTAGCTGCATTCACAACTGCGGAGTGCTCAATTTGAGAGATAATAATTGTTTTCTTGGTTTGATTTTTACAGTGCAGAAGTGAGAAGAACACAGCAGAGATACCTTCTGATGCACCAGAGTTGAAAATAATTTGCTCAGGATCTGCTCCAAGAGATTTAGCGCAAACTCTTCTACATTTCTCAATGGCCGCATTGATCTGTTGCCCAATACAGTGAATGGCATTGGGATTAGCAAAAGGGCCATCGCTCAGACGTTGCTGAAGATGTTTAACAACCTCTGGGTGTGGAAGCGCGCTTCCGTTAAAATCTGCATAAATCATTCTATTTTCTTATCACAAACGACCAAATTAGGAAATTTCTAGCATACGCTGCAAAGCAAGAAGAGAGTATTTTTTGGTCTTTTCATCTACTTTGATCACATTTATAGGATTATTTCTCTTAATTGAGCGCATACTTTCAAGTAGCCAACGAGGTCGCACGCGATACATGGTGGTGCAAAGGCATTGGTAAGGTGAAAGGGATTGAATGGTTAGATCAGGAAATTGAGCGGCTAGCCTGTTTACCAGGTTGATTTCTGTTCCGATGGCAAATTTCGAACCGGCCGGAGCCTTTTTCACTTGTTCAATAATAAAAGAGGTTGAGCCATTTAAGTCACTGGCCTGGACCACTTCAAAATTACATTCTGGGTGAACAAGCACTGTTGTTTCAGGAGACTCTTGTTTGATTTTTTTAATTTGTTCAACTTGAAAGCCTTGATGGACAGAGCAGTAGCCGTACCAAAGAATAACTCGTGCCTTATCAATTTGTTCAGCAGTTAGGCCCCCATTTAAATGATTCGGGTTGTAGACCACCATCTCATCTAAGGAAATACCCATGTCAAAGCAAGTATTGCGTCCTAGATGCTGGTCGGGAAAGAAAAGGAGTTTGTCTCCCTTATCTAATGCCCATGTAATAACCTTGTGAGCATTACTAGAAGTACAAATGGCCCCTTCATTTTCCCCAACGAAAGATTTTAACTGGGCATCACAATTAATATAAGTAATAGGGA
>CAYGUN010000005.1:6968-28051 GCA_964353025.1 uncultured Bacteriovoracaceae bacterium | reverse complement strand
TTTTCCCCAACGAAAGATTTTAACTGGGCATCACAATTAATATAAGTAATAGGGATAATAGTCTCTTTAGTGGAGGATTTTATAAAATCCCAGGCCTTATCAATTTGAACTCTATTGGCCATATCTGCCATTGAGCAACCAGCATTTAAATCAGGCAGAATCACTTTTTGATTCTCTTTAGTTAACATGTCTGCAGTCTCTGCCATGAAATGCACGCCACAGAAAATAATATATTCTTTTTCTAAGCTGGCTGCTTCTTGGGCCAGTTTAAGCGAGTCACCGGTTATATCGGCGAAGGAAATCACATCATCTTGTTGGTAGTGATGTCCAAGAGTAACAACTTTATCTTTTAACTCTTCTTTAAGTTGCGCGAGCTCTTCTAGAACTTGGGAATCAGTTAGCTCTTCTTCGTTAATGGTAGGCTTGTGTTGTTTTGAATTTGTGTATAAGTCCAACATGACGGCACGTTATGTCATGATGAATCAAAAGGCAAGATCCCCACGAGTAGTTGAGTAAATAAAGCCTAAGCATTTTAGTATGTTAGGCTTAAAATTTTGACGATCCATTCCACTTTTATCTAAACTATTATAAATAGGAAGTTTTACCTAATGTCGGGAGGACATCTGTTATGAAAGTAATCACAGTTGCCAATAATAAGGGTGGAGTTGGAAAAACAATGCAGTGTTTTCAACTGGCCACATTTCTTGCAAATAAAGGATATAAGGTCCTTACAATAGACCTGGATTCTCAAGCAAATTTAAGTTCCACTCTTGGAGTGAATGTTGCGAGAACTTTAATTCCTGAGTGGCTCATTGGCGATGTGGAAGCAAAAGATGTGATTGTTCCAACTGAAGGGAAATGGGATTTTCATGAAAATCTTTTTATTATTCCTTCATCAAGACATTTAGCGAGCCTTTCAAAATTACTTATCTTAAGTGAAAGTGAAGTGAGAAAGCATGCAGGTCGAAAAGAAAGGCTTTTAAAACTTAGACTTAATGAAATGGAACAAGATTTCGATTATGTTGTTATCGATACTCCTCCAATGCTTGGAGATGAATTGATCATGTCACTTGTGGCATCAACTAAGATTCTTATTCCAACTCAAGCTCAAGATTATTCTATCGATGGTCTCGAAGAGTTAATGGATACTTTTGAAATTATCAAAGATACAGAAAATCCAGAACTCACATTTGCTATTATTCCATCAATGGTCAATATGAGAAGAAAAATAGAAAGAATTAGAATGGATGAGTTATCTGAAATGTTTGATACAACCCCTGTGATTAGAAATTTGGTTGAAATGCAAGAGTCTATATCTCTGAAAAAGCCTGTTTTTATGATGGGGAAAAGATCAAAGAGTAAGGAAGACTATTTTAAACTTTGGGAATCAATTGGTATTGAATAATTAAAAACTGATTGTGGAGGCAAGGATGGCCAAGGAATTTGCGCCTAGAGTATCGAAGCGAAAAAGAAAAAAAATTGATCTAACACAAAACCTTACGACGACTCAAAGAGATGTTTTTAAGGCCAATGATGATAAGCTACTTGAGGGTGCGAGACTGCAAACCGTTAAGTTAGCTGATATCACCGTCAATAAACAAGTAAGAACAAAATTTAATGATTCATCCATAAAAGAATTGGCTGAAAATATTAAAGTTAATGGTCTTATTCAACCTCTCGTTATTCATAGAGATGGTTCTAAATACGTACTGATTTGTGGCGAAAGAAGATTTCGTGCAATGAGTACCATTCAGGAAATGAATGAAGCTCCTTGTTTTGTGTTAGAAAACAAAACGAAAGAAGAACTGATGGCCATTCAGTTCTCAGAAAACTCGGCCAGGGAAGATCTACACTATATTGATCAAGCCGATAGTATCATGGGTTATAAAACACTCACTGGAGCCAGTGAAAGAAAAATACAATCCGCTCTTGGGATATCTAAATCTGAAGTTCACCGTTGTTTGTTGATAGCAAAGCTACCAACACAGTTAAAAGAAGCTGCTAAGGTTCATAATACTGAGAAGTATGTCCTATTAGAGTGGGATGCTCTTGAAGATAATCCTGCAAAAGACAAAATCCTAGATGGAATCATCATTGGAAAAATCACGAAACGTACTCAGCTGAAAAGATCGATTACAGCTAACAAGGCCATTGTGAAAACGGGTAAAAAAACCACTCGTGCCCCACGTAAACCATCGGTTAGTGCAAATCTCCTGCTTAAGGCCATGAAGTCTAAAACTCAAGACATGAAACTTGATGCCAAGACGAAAAAGCTCCTTCGGGAACTTATGGATGATGCTAAGGATATGGTTGATTTGTAGGCCAGCCTGGTCACTTTCAAAGTGGCATAGCTCTTGCTCTTTAATCTAGTAGAAGAACTGTTAAATTCATTATTTTATGAATAATTTCAGTGCTTTAAAGGATTGGGAGAATAGCTAGCATGCAGCAAATTTGTCGACATTTAAGACAATATTCAGGATTAAAACACCTATTGGCATGCCTTTGCTTAATCTCTATGATTTCAAGTGCTTATGCTCAATTTGAAGAGTTTGCAATTTCAGGTACTTATAACTTCCGAGCACCTGCCAGTTTTAACCCCGATGATGATGTTATTGTAGTCCCGGTTTATGTAGAAAAAAGCTTTATGGAGCGAGTGACTCAAGATGATAATGGAGAACTAAAGCCCAGAGTTTATTCAATGAAGCAGACTATGGATCAGTGGCAAAACCAAAATGAGTTTATCCTTAATTGGTCTTTACAGGGTACTGGTTATACTCTTCCGAATGAAGTTCAAAAGAGACAATTTTTTGAAAGGCAGTTTTTTCGCTATTTAACTCGTAAAGGTGGAGAGCCTTATAAGCAGGACTTAAAAGAGTGGTGGGAGCAAAATGATGACTCTCAAACAGAGCTTGATGCAATTGCTAACGAAGATATTGTGGAAAGTCTTGGAAAGAGTAAAAAAGAGGCCAAAGAGGTAGTTAAAATTAGCTCCAAGCTTAAGGTTCGTTTTAGGGCCTACCTCAACAAGTCGAGATTAATTTTTCAAAACCCGTATATGGATAGTGAATTAACAATGGGTTATAACGGAAGGGCTGATTTAAGGCTTTCTAAAGCATACAGTACGGGAACAAGGGCAACCGTGAACTACCAATTTTCCAATAAATTACTGGTTACTTTTATAGACCAAGATTTAGTTCAAAACGTCTTATTAAGAGTCTCAAGCATCACCGACCCTGAAAACGAAAATGCTAGTTTGCGTAACAATAATACGATGCAGGTTATTTATTCTAAAGGTTTCTAATTAAGTTCAATTGCCTGAATCTTTCTCCAGCACTATAATGCAAAAAATGGAGATATTTATGGAAGGCATGCAAAACATGGGAAGCCCGTTATTTAGTAGTGAATTATACCAAGATGCTTGGCTTCAGTTGCATCAAGCAGCTGGAACGATGAAGCTTGATCCAAATATTCTTGAAAGATTAAAATACCCAAAAAGAGCAATACAAGTTTCAGTTCCTATTCGTCTTGATGATGGAACGGTTAAAACTTTTGAAGCTTATAGAGTTCAACATAATATGACATTAGGCCCTGGGAAAGGTGGAATTCGTTTTCACCCTGAGGTCTCTTTATCTCAAACTGCGGCCCTTGCGATGCTGATGACTTTTAAGTGTGCACTTGTGGGACTACCACTTGGTGGAGCAAAAGGTGGAGTGAGAGTTGACCCATCTTTATTATCAAGACAAGAATTGCAATCGTTAACTAGAAGATATGCTACTGAAATAGGACCATTCGTAGGCCCTGATAAAGATATTCCAGCTCCTGATATTGGAACAGATGGACAGACTATGGCCTGGTTTATGGATACATATTCTCAAGAGATGGGTTATGCTACTCACGGAGTTGTTACAGGTAAACCTATTGTTGTAGGTGGTTCATTAGGGCGTGCTGAATCAACTGGTAAGGGAGTCGCGTTTTGTGTGAACTTTGCCTATGAAGTTATGAATAAAAAAATTGATAGTTCGACCAAAGTTGCCGTTCATGGTTTTGGTAAAGTGGGGGTTCCTGCGGCCCTTGACTTGGCTGCTCAAGGTGCAAAAGTTGTGGCCGTAAGTGACGTTTCGGGTGGAGTTTACAATTCAAATGGGATTGATCTTCAAAAGGCCATTGAGTGGGTTAAGAAAGGTCGTCTGCTTCAAGAGATGCCAGAAGTTGATAAAATTTCCAATGAAGACTTACTTACTCTTGATGTTGATATTCTGATTCCAGCAGCAGTCTCGGGTGTTATTACTAAAGATAATGCACACAGAGTAAGAGCAAAAGTTGTAGCAGAAGGCGCCAATGGTCCTTGTACAAAAGAGGCCACTGAAATCTTAACTTCTAAGGGTGTATTTATTATTCCTGATATTTTATGTAATGCTGGTGGTGTTACTGTTTCCTATTTTGAGTGGATTCAAGGACTACAGCATTTCTTTTGGGATTTAGACCAAATTAATAGAAAGCTGCATGACATTCTTAAGCAGGCCTTTATGTATGTTTATGAGTGTTCTAAGTCATATAAAACGGATATGAAAGGTGCCGCTCTTATTGCCGCCTTACAAAGATTAGAAGGTGCCATGAGACTTAGAGGAATGTGGCCAGGATAAAATTTTTTTATCTCAAGTTTTAGTTTAGTAATTTCAAAAACATAGAAAAATTAAATTCTTCCATACCTTGCAGAACATGGGGGTATGGAAACTTCAATCAAAGCCCTTATTCCCACTAAAACCAATTTTAAAGTTGTCACCATCTTTGCTTACTCATCCCACGGAGTTCCTGGGATTGAAATTATTGGACTGGGAAAACACTCTAAGCAGCTTAAAGAAAAGCTCATTTATTTATGTAAATGTCGCAGTATAAAGTTTCCTTTGAAAAGGTTTGTTCTTTGTTTAGAAAGTAGTGAAGAGGTGCAAAGGCTTAACTGGCAATATCTGCAGTGGGTAGAGCTTCCTTTTTTGATTTTACTTCTCAATTTACTAGAGCTGCTGCCGGTTAATCGTCTTGAAACATGTTTTACCGCTGGGCAAGTGAAAACAAGTGGAACTCTGTTGCAATTTAATCTTCCAACTAAAGTGATTGATTATTGTATGGCAAACAATTTGACTTTGATCCATGAAGATAAGCATTCTTGCCAGAAGACTATTTCACCGCGAGAGCTTTTTTGCGATATTTCGGATTTAAAATTTAAGTCGCTAGAGTTTTTGCTAAAATAATATTGTCTTCTCTTAATTGATCAGTTTTGGCCAAGCACTTCTCGAGTGGAATAAGACAAACTTGGCCATCTTGAACGACTGTTGCTTGATTAAAATTTCCTGCAATAGCACTCATGACAGCTTGATGGCCCATGATAGAAGAAATATAGCGATCCTGAGACATGGGGCTTCCACCTCTTTGAGTGTGGCCTAAAATACAAACCCTTGAGCGAATTCCAAACTCACTTAGTTTGGTTTGAATATCGTAACTGCGTCCGGCCACAGGACCTTCTGCCACAATAATAATCGAGGAGTTCTTTCCTCTTTTTTTACCACGGTTAATGGTTTCAACAATGTCAGGGTAATCAACTTCTTTTCCTGCTAGAACAACGGTCTCAGCACCGGTACAGATGGCCACTTTCAGCGCAATAGAAGAAGAGTTTCGTCCCATAACTTCAACTAAGAAAGTTCTATCGTGTGAGGATGCCGTATCTCTGATTTTATCCACAGCTTCAATGGCCGTTGTGACAGCGGTATCAAAACCAATAGTATATTCAGTACCCGAGATATCATTATCAATAGTGCCAGGGATTCCTATGACTGGGATTTTACTTTCTCGAGAGAGCAGGTGAGCTCCATTAAAAGATCCATCTCCGCCAATAACAATGAGGCAATCTATTTTATTTTTTTTAAGAATATCGGCGGCTTTCTGTCTGGTTTCTTTTTCGAAAAAGCTTTTACACCGAGAGGATTGTAAAATGGTGCCACCTCTTTGAAGGATATTCCCAACGCTTGCAGCATCCATGGTATAAAAATCCTTACTTAAAAGACCTCTATAACCCTTCATAATTCCAACAGCTTCAATATTTTGTGAAACGCATGTACGAACAATCGCACGAATAGCACAGTTCATACCGGGACTATCACCACCACTGGTTAAAAGAGCTATTTTTTTAACTTTTGCCATGTAAAATCCTTGGGCCTTTTAATTGTGATAGGGATGCCCATTTTTAATAGAAATGGCCCGGTAAATTTGTTCAACTAATAGGATTCTAGCAATTTTATGTGGAAACGTAAGTGGGGAGAGTGAGAGTTTTTCATGGCAAAACTGATGAATTTGATCAGAATGCCCCTCGGCGCCTCCAATCACAAAAAATAGTTCTTTATTTGTCCTTATTTTTTCAAATAACCAACTTGAAAAATCGATACTGCCAAAAGTCTTTGCTTGCTCGGCAAGCAAGACGACATAAGGGTTTTGACATTTTGAGTTAATAAACTCAATAACTCGTAATCCTTCTTTTTCTTTATTCTGAGCTTGGGCCTTAAGTTCATGAATTTCGAGTGTTGGGGAGTTGATTCTTTTTAAATAGTCTAGTTCTATGTTTTCAAGATTTTTATCTTTGAGTTTACCCAAGACGATGAGATGTAATTTTTGGGACATTAGAAGTAGCCAGAAGTTCCATCATCGTTTTGAGAAATCGCATCCTGCGTATTCATATAGTATTCAGGGGGAATCGCAACTTGCTCATATTTCGCCCAAAGAGTATCAAGGTCAAACACTTCGCGCATTGTATCCATGAATAGGTGAACAATAATATCTCCCATATCAATCAATACCCAGTCCCCACTTTCAAGACCTTCAGTTGAGATAATACTACATTCATGTCTTTTAAAGTTGGCCGTGAGTTCATCAACAATAGCGCGAGATTGCATAGGGTTAGTTACTGAACCCAAAATATAGTAATCGGCCAGTGAACTTGTGTGGGTCACGTCAAAAACTTTTATATTAATACCTTTGAAATTTGCAATAACCCAAGAAGCGGCCATGGCCATATTAAGAGGGAATTGAAAATTCTGCTCTTGAATAACTTTATCGATTTCATTCTGGATGTAAGTGTTTTTTGCCATAAATTTAGTTCTCGCTTTGCGCCATTTTTAACATAAGATGCTTCACTTGTTCAAGGTTTCTTCCAGATACTGAAGAAATCGCCAGTACTTTTCTGTCAATATGCTTAGATAGGACACTTGTGAAGCGCTCAATTTCCTCTTCCGTCATGGCATCTATTTTAGTTAAGCAAACCAACTCTTTCTTTTTGTCCAAAATCCCATCATCGTATTTGAGTAGTTCGGCCTTAATGGTTGAATAAGCTTCAATGGCCTCAAATTCCTCTAAAAACATAGAGCAATCCACGAGGTGAACCAGAGCTTTTGTTCTTTCGATATGTTTTAAAAACTTATGCCCCAGACCCTTGCCTTCGCTAGCATCTTCAATAAGCCCGGGGATATCAGCGATAACAAATGAAGTCTCTTCATCAATCATAACAACGCCAAGATTTGGCTCGAGTGTCGTAAAAGGGTAGTCAGCGACTTTGGGTTTGGCCGCTGAAACACAGCTTATAAGAGTGGATTTTCCAGCATTCGGAAGTCCAATAAGAGCAATATCAGCTATAAGTTTAAGCTCGAGACCCAAGTTAAATTCTTGGGCCGGTTTACCACTGGTAAAATGAGATGGGGCTTGGTTAATAGAGCTTTTGTAATTGATATTTCCAGCACCACCGCGCCCACCAGCTGCGGCCTTAACTCTTTGCCCATGTTCTGTAATATCAAACATGACGTAGTTTTCATCAAGATTTGTTACAATTGTCCCAATAGGAACGCGAATGATAAGGTCTTCTCCGGCCCTTCCATCTGAGCCGTGTCCGCGACCTTTTTCACCGTCCTCTGCTTTGTAGACTTTTTTTCCTCGGAAGTGAACGAGGGTATTGAGGTTCTCATCTCCTTCAAAGAAGATATTACCACCGGAGCCGCCATTACCGCCGTCAGGTCCACCTTCTGGAACGAATTTTTCACGCCTAAAGCTCGATGCCCCGTCGCCGCCGGTTCCTGAGATAATTTGAATGTTTACTTCATCTATAAATTTCATAACATAAAAAAAGGGGACCAAAGTCCCCTTATATTTTTTATTTTCCCAATACTAATTTAAATAGCTTCAACAGAAACCATTTTTGTAGTTTTTGCATACCAAGAGAATGTTACTTTTCCTGGAGTCTTAGCAAAAAGAGTAAAATCACGTCCCATTCCAACGCCATTTCCTGCGTGAAACTTTGTCCCTTTTTGACGAACAATAATCTCGCCAATTTGAACTACTTCACCGCCAAATTTTTTTACCCCTCTCATTTTAGGGTTTGAATCACGACCGTTACTTGTACTACCACCAGATTTTTTATGTGCCATTGTTTACTCCTTAAGCCTTAATGTCTGTAATTTTTAAAGCCGTGTAATTTTGACGATGACCATTTTTCTTCATGTATCGTCCTGGCTTTCTTACTGAAACAATTACTTTTCTTGAACGCGCTTGTCTGACAACTTCAGCTATCACTTTAGCACCTTCAACCATTGGTTTCCCAATTTTTGGTGATTTCCCACCGATGAATAATACAGAATCTAGTTCTACTTTTGTTCCAACTTCTGCATCCATTTTTTGTACATCAATAATTAAGTCTTTTTCAGCTCTGTATTGATGACCTTTGATCTCTACGATTGCGTACATTTTAGGCCTCCTACCTCATAAGGTAAAATTTAAACCTTATAAGAGTATTTTTATTGAAGGGTATTTATAGATTTTTGGGCCTAATATGTCAAACGAATCAAAGATAGCGAACTATTTGAAATAAATAGCATTATAAACCCTTTTAATGCTATTTATGAGTTAATACGCATCTGTAGAATTCACCAGCTCCAGAGCTTAAACAGCAAGTTGTACCATTTGCGAGTGCACTACCACCACTATATGTTCCTTCATCTGAACCAGTCGTTGTTTTTCAAGGACACGTAACCGTACAGCTTTGAGTTTCAGAGCTACCGTTAGCTATTGTCTGCGTGCTAGATCCTGAGCATACGGTTCCAGAGCAAGTAGGAGAAGGGTTATCACAGGTTCTTGTCTGATTAACATCTCTGTATCGTGTTTGAGAACCAGTTGTTGCTGGACATGTGACTGAGCAAGAGCTCCAGGCTCCCCAAGCTCCATAACTTACTGTTGACCAGCTAGACCAGCCTCCATTTGTAACTGGTCCACAAAATTGGCTTGAAGGAGGTTGAGGCCCATCGCAGCTTCCACAGGTATTCGAACAGGTTACAGTTTGGGATTGATAGCAGTTACTGCAAGCTCCCCATCCACTTTGAGTCCAAGCCACTCCTGTTATGGTGCATGCCTGAGTGGTAGTAGGTTGAGCAGAAGTTGGAGCTGCACCACAAATCCCTGGAACGGCTGTGACAGATCTTGTTTGTTCACAAGTGCTTGGGTTACATGCCCCCCAATCTCCAATACTCCAACTTCCATCATTTCCACAAGTTGAATTATTATTTATATTGGCATAACCACCAGTTGTAGTTAATTCCGTTTGAGAAGCTTTTAAACCAGTAAGATTAATAGGAGAATTTGTTCTATTGTTTGGGTCACAATTGGCACATGTATTATTTTGGCAAGCTACGTTTCTTCTACAGTCGTTAGCACCGGCACAATATTGACCACCAACCGGATTATACCGGCCATAGGCTTTACAAGTCGGAGGATCATCTAAGTAAGCCGGGTGGGTAGCCCCAGTTAAACCACTACCATAGGGTAGAGTGTCGCCAGTTTTCCAGTTTCCTCCACCTTGAATATCAGCTGTTGACTCTGATGGTGGTGATCCTTGGCATGTTTGATTACATTGTCCAGTCGCACACGTTGCAGTTCTAATTCTTTGGCAGCTATTACAAGTTGACCATGTTTGGTCTTGATATGTCCAAGCACCTTCTGTTGGAAACATGCATCTCTCTCCAGATCCATCACCTGGATCCATCCAGCAAGCAGCACTTCCAGTTAACCATTCACAAGTAATTTCATCTTTTAGGCAAGTGTTAGTACTTTTATCCCATACACCACCCATCATGACACAAGACTTTTCATCAAACTGGTTATTACAAGTTCCGTCTTCATTAATCCAGCCACCTATATTTTCACAAAATAAGCGTGAGTAGTAGGCTTCTGATTCTTCCGGATATCCAGTATGAACAGTGCCAGCAGTTCTAAAAACGCGTAGTTTTATTTCTCTATCCACTTCAGTGACAATACTTTGCTTTTGTGCAGTAGCATTGGAACTTCTATTAATGGTAAATCGTAGGCGGTAAACAGCTTCACCTGGATAGAGATCGCCACATTTATACGGAGCTGGATTTGTTGTTGGAAATGGGCAGCTCGTTTCGATACAATAGTCAACAGCGGAAATAGTGACTAACGGAGTTTGAAGATTTAATGCTCCTCCGGAGGAATTTCTAAGTCCATTAGGTAGGGATGCAAAGGAATTACAAGAATTCGATGCAGTTGCTGTCGTTGATAGAGTATTCTGAACAGCAGCCGTATTTGAGAGATAACTGGTGATTTCTTTAGTAATTTCATCAGTTCGGCTTTGGACGTTTAAAATTCTGGTTTGTTTATTCATCAAATCAGCTTCACGAACAAAAACTGTGGTCATTGTTCCCAAGACACCAACCATGACCATGGTTTGTATAAGTGACATCCCTTTTTGATTAAGGAAAGAGTTTTTAGCTTTTAATAATTTAATTAAAGTACGCATTTTCCTGCACTCCAAGCTCCGCCTAAGTCAAGGCAGATGCTCTCATTTGATTTGTTACATTTCTTGGCTGCTTGATCATATGTTCCGCCATAGGCAGTGCAATTGTCTAGTGCAATTGTCTCATCACAGAAGGCCGGAACTCCACTTTGGGCAGGAACATAAGTTCCTCCAACTTGTTCGCAAGAGAGTTTTCTATTCTCTTCTTCTAAGAATCCTTTAGAGCAAGTTGTAATATTAGATCCATCTTTCATAATTTTAACTTGTATGGTTCGGGTGACTTTTTGAGCGGGCTTCTTGGGGTTATTTAACTTTCGTTCAATCCCTAATTCAATGGTGGCAAAATCTCTATCACTTTCAGTATAGAATTCTTTTAATTTAATTTCGGTTAAAATGACTTTGCTATTATTAATAACAGCTTCTCCTACTTGAAAATAGATATTACCTAAATCATCTGCAATAGAATTAACGGTGCTTCCCTCAGATTTTCCTTGAAATGTTGCTCTACAAGTAGCTTCATTTTCTAGGATAAATGATATGTCATTAACGAGCTTGCGAGTGGAGCTGATATTTCTTGCTCTCACGCTTGCCTGTTTGTTTGCACCCATTGATTTCATCAAAAAATACCCCGCAACGGCTAAGATTCCTGCTCCGATCATTACCTCAACCAATGTGAAGCCCTTGTCATCGTTTTTAATCAAGTTCCCTCTATGCGATTTAAAAGAATCTCTAAAAATTCAATATGTTAACAATATTATTTTAGCATAGAATGTGCTCCTTCCAAGTAGTTATAAATTTGTATTTTGCAGGGGGAGGCAAGTGGCTGACTTTAAAAGTCTTTTAAGGACTATCGTAAAATCAACTGGTTAGGTATAAGCCCTGAAATATTGGCATTATAGCTATTGAGCTTCCTACTCATTTCATTGAAACTTTATAAGTGAAAGGAATAAAATTTTTAGTTCTCATTAATCTTGTTTTTCCCATAGGCTGTCTTATTGTCGCTGCTGATAGGTTTAATTTTAATGGAGCTATTAAGAATGCTCTGCCCTCCAGCCCTTTTAGTATAGTTTGGTTTGCTATTATTTTTACCTTTCCCCATGTTTTTGCTAGTTTATCCATTCTTAATGATAGGGCCTATTATCATTTGCTTGTGAAAAGGGCCTTGCCTATTTTGGCGCTTTCTTGTGTATGCTACTTTTTATTAAAAGAGAGTTACTCACACTACCTTATCTCTTTTTTTCTTCTATACACTTCGATTCACTTTTTTAATCAGCAACAGGGAATTATTCTTATTTTAGAAAAACCCAAGAGCGTAATGTTTTACAATATTTCCAAATATGCAGGAGTATTATGTGTCGCATTCGAAGCACTTACTATTTTTCTGACCCAGTCAGGAAATCAAGAGAGCGTAATTAATTTTTTATATATAGCACTTGGAGTTAATCTTCTAGCACAATTAGTTGCTTTTTCATGGACTACTCATTTATGGAAAACTCTATTTAAGCTATTACCCCAGATTCTATTATTTTCTACATATCTTTTCATCCATTTCAAATATTATTTTTTAGTTTATTTTTGCGCTAGAATTGTTCACGATATTACTGCTTTTCATTTTTATATTCTTCATGACATAGATAGAAATAAACAAGGATTTGAGAATAATACTTTAAAGGCCATGAGTTTTTTTAAAGTCCCCTCTTATTTAGCTCATTTAATACTGGGACTTCTTTGCTCTGTCCTTGTTTACTTAACCCCTTGGTTTGAATTGCTCTCATTTATTTTTGGAGTGACTCATTTTTTCATGGAAGGATTTATGTGGAAGGGGTCTCACTCATTGAGAAGCCATATTAAGCTTTAAAGTTATTTATTAATTTTATTTAAAATTTTAGCATTTACTTTTGCATCAATAGAAAATAACGCTGTATTTTTTTTGGTCTTAAACATATTTATATAGTCGTTAGTGTTTTTATCCCAGTTCTTTTGGAATGCTTCTTCTCCTTGTGAGATCTTTTCTCTGATAGATTTAAGAGGGGCATTAAATTGCTTGATTAGTTTTTTATGAGCAAAAATTGCAGTTGGGAGAAAAGTAACAGGCTCTTCTGAAATATATATTTTTTTCTCATAGTTATTTGTCATTAATCCAATTTGTTCAAGAGTGCCAAAACAGAAATCAATTTTATCTAGTTCTTTTGGAAATTTATTAAAATCCACCTTAATAGGTTTTGCGCCAAGTGTTTCATAAAGGCTTTTTGTGATAGGAGAGTCAAATGGGTCACACCCTTTTAGTCCTTTTAAAAGTGCAAGGTTGGTTAATTTCTTACTCCCGAAGAGGTAATACCCATTTTCATGAATAAGAGAGATAAGTTCAAATCCCAGGGACTCAATTTGTTTTTTTATATCACCTTTCTTAGCATTTAGTGTTAAATTGAGTTGCTTCGGATTAACCATTCTTCTGTAAAGCTTAAGTGGCTTCAACTTATTATCTACTAAGTTTAGTCCCGCAAGTTCCACAACAAAGAGAGCACTTTCTTTATTTGAAATTCCTGTTTTTTTAGAAAACTCTTTATGTCGAACAAATTTAACCTTATGCTTCGACAAAGTTTGAATATAGGTTTCGATATAGTTAATTAATTTAACATTTGATATAGAAGAAATATCATAAGTTTCAACTTTTAAACTTTGTGCAATGAGAGAAGTTGAGAACAAGCAAAAAAGCATTGTTTTAAACATTTAAAGATCCTTTTTTATATCTAAAGAATACTACAAAATTAACAATTATGAGAAATAAAACAAGGGGAATATTTCCTAAGACTTGATAATATGTAATGAGAGGTTGTCTTTTTTCAAGCTTGATGTCTATACTTGAGTATTCGAAAGGGTCAATTCTGAGGGCCTCAACCCCACTAGGTAAAATATAGGAAGTGATTCCAGTTGCTGCGGCCCTAATAACAGGGATATTATATTCAAGAGCTCTCCACCTTGCGATAAGATTATGTTGCTCAAACTCGATGCTTCCTTTGAACCAGGCCTCGTTAGTTACGGTTACGATAAAGTCTGGTTTTTGACTTACTTTATTTAAATACTCTCTAATATAGCCAGTAAATATGATTTCATAACAAATGGGCGTAATAAAGGTGAAATCGTTTTTCAATTTAAATAATGTATATTCTTTTCCCCGTCGATGAACCTTGAAATTTACGAGCTTACTTTTAAAAATACTTCCCAATGTTTCTATAACGAGGTCTTCCCCAATGGGCATTAGTTTGTGTTTTGAATAAGTCTCAATAATTTGATTCTTATTATCAAGCAGATAGACAGTGTTCATAAGAGAGGGAGTTTCCTCTTTGGTGAGGAGTCCACCTGCCACAAGTAAATTAATATCATAATCTTTGAATAACTTGTTTTGAAATAATCCCTTTGAAAGATTTTGGGTTTCATCTGAGAAATATTGATAACTATTTTCTCCCCAAATAATAAATTTATACTCATCTTTGGACAAGCTTTGAAGGGAAAGATCAAAGTGCTTTTTTTCTACAATCGCTTTCTCTTTAAAAAATTCTTTCTCTTTTCCTTGATATTGCGCAAAACCTCCTTGAACAACCTTAATATTTAAAGGCTTCGAACTAAAAAGAACATCTTCATGTAGAGAGGAAAAAGAAATTTCAATAATAATAATAACAAATAGGCCCAAGCCAACTTTAAGTCCCTTTATCTTAAGGGGTGACTTGGAAAAGCAGAGATAACTTGAAATAAGATAAGTGATAAAACTATAGAAAGTGGCCCCTCCTAATTTGGCCAAATAAAGATAGGGAGAAAATTGAATCCAGGGATGTCCTACTTTAATCTCAACGGGTTGAGGAATATAGGTCTCAAGTAGACAAAGGATACTTGCGATAAAGAGAGGGTTTTTAAAAAATTTTTGTTGAGAGAAAGTGGTAAAATGAAAAATAAAACAAAAGAGTATAAAGTGGGGTAATAATATTATAGCAAAAAAAGGGTCTACGAGATTTTTGTAGCCAGCTAAATCGGGAGCAAAGGAAGTAAAGCTTAATGCCGTCCATGAAAGATTTAGATAATAAATAATAATAACAAAAGAAAAAGTAGTAAAAAGCTTATGTTTTAAAGAAACTTGCTTTTCTAATTGGGAAAGAAAAATCCACAAAGAGAAAATATGAGCCAGCGCGATATTATCAGTATAGGGATTTTTATATGCGATAACAAACAAGAAAGCCGCAATGAATATACAGAGTATATTCATTGCGGCTTTTTTGAAAAAATTAACTTTGTTCACGTTTTTCTATTATCAATTACAAGCACCAACTACTTGATCAGCATCCCATACCCCATTATCAGAATAGTAAGGATTGTTAATGCAGGTATAGGTTGTCGCGCAGACTTTGCAGTTGGTAAGCGCGCACCCTTTCAATCCACAAGCAAACTCACATTCACACGAATCAGCTTCACAGTAAACCTGGCCCTCTTGATAGGTCACACCATTATGCTGACAGGTTGTAGTGGAGCCACCGCCTGTTGAACCTGTTGTTGTTGGAGGAGGGGCAACGTATGCAGAGGCACAGGTGCAATACTTAACATCCGTAGTAATAGTAGAAGTATTTCCCTTAATGGTCATTGTACTACTAGAGTCTTCGGGGCATTGCTGGTAAGTTTCTATACTTTCTTGGGTCACCCCTGGATTAAAACTAGATTCATAATAACTTTTTAACTCGTATCCTGGGGTACAACACTGACTAGCTGTCACTGCATTTCCGCCATTAGGAATACAAGCTGGAGGTGTCGATGTGCATTGACAAGTTCCACCACCAGTTGCTGGCGCTGGTGCTGGCGCTGGTGCTGGCGCTGGTGCTGGCGCTGGCGCTGGCGCTGGGCCTGAACCACAAGCTGAGCCTACCGAACCATAAAGTCCAGGGCAATCTGTAGTGATTCCCCCATCTGGGCAAGGGGTAGTTACGACCTCGCAAGATCCTGTGATTTCCCATATCCCATTAACGCAGGAGAGTACTTCAAAAGTATTAAAAGCAGAGTCACCCACATTGCACTGTCCGTTAGAGATGATAGTTCCACGGGCTTGCTGGGCATTAGACTTTAATGGGTAAATTAAACTTAATGCCAAAAGAAATAGAGGGATAAATATTTTTTTGTTCATAAGATAACCTTGTTTAATTAATCTTCATTTTTAATCACAATTTGCCTGTGTAAGCGTAGTTGCACTTATACATTTCATACTACTTTGAACGACTCCATTGTTATCAACACATTTACAGCTATTAAGTCCTGTGCCGTTTTGATAACCACATGGCCCGCAATTAATACGCTCATCAGTACCACATGCAGGTATTTCACATTTGTTATGCACTAAAAATCCATCTGCATAATAATCATGGCTTCCGTTAACGGTCATATTGTAAACTTTTGTTTTTCTCCATTTAAACATAATTTGTCTAAGGGTTCTTAATCCATCAATTCCTACAACTTGTTTATTTGCTTCAAGTTTTTTCTCAACCAGATCCCCGTGAAGTGATCTGGATTTTTCTGGGTTAAATGAAGCCCAATGCCCGTCTTTCAGCATGAAGGGGTGATCATCAGTGACAAAATAACCAGACCCGTTAATGGAATACATAAAGCCTTCGTATGATTTTTTAATTAATTTTTCAACTTGGTTTATTTTCCCGTTAGAACCTAAAACTTTATCACCAACTTCAAGTTGAGAGATATCTTTTGTCTTTCCAGATTCTAAGATAATTTGAGTTCCCGTAACAAAACACCCTCCAGAAGAAGAAGAGGAAGAAGGTGCCTGTTCACAATTTGCTTCTGAACATGTATTTGCTTCTCCTGGGCAATCAGAGTCTGCTTTACATAAAGATAAGTTGCCACCATTTAGTAAACTACAGCATTTTCCAAAAACTGCAATGGTTGGAGGAGGTGGTGATGCTGGTCCACTCGTAATACATTCTCCGCCAGTTCCACACTCTGCGCCTGTG
Organism: uncultured Bacteriovoracaceae bacterium; assembly: GCA_964353025.1. Taxonomy (GTDB): domain Bacteria; phylum Bdellovibrionota; class Bacteriovoracia; order Bacteriovoracales; family Bacteriovoracaceae; genus CALFYV01. Next base: position 11,212 of record CAYGUN010000005.1, on the reverse strand, counting down.
CTACAACTTGAACCAGCAAGGTCTTCACAAGTTGGAGCCGTGCATCCTGTGGTACAGGTCGCATCTGATGCATTGATTAAATCAGCAGGCTTACTTCCTGGACAAGCCCCACTATTACAACCTTGTGTACATGTATATGATTGAACTGATTGATTACATGATCCAGTACAGCTCCCAGCTCCCAGGGTCCAACTTCCAGGAGTCGTACAAGAGCTATCAGTACAAGTAGCCGATGTTCCACTAGCAGCACAGCCAGAAGGAAGTCCACTACAGGTTGTTTGGCATGAGCCAGGACTACAGCTAATAGAAGCTGTTTCACTACACCCACTAGTACAAATTCCACTAAAAGTTGGAGAGGGCCACGTGTTATCACCACACCCAGGGCAAGTAGTTCGACAAGCTTCAATCAGGTCATCTGCTGGCTGGGCAGTTAAGCATCCCATCCCACAAGTTCCTGGTTGGCAGACGTGAGAGTTTTTATATTGGCAAGTAGCACAGAAAGGAGTGTCATTGACCCATGTTCCAGGAGTTCCGCATTCCGGGCGATTTGCTTGAGTGACTTGAGGAGCAGGTTGCGCTCCTTGGCAGCCTTTGCCACAAGTGGCCCCAATACATTTATAAGTAATTCCGTAGGCGCATCCCCCGCTAATGCAATCAGGTGCACCAACTAGCATCCATTCGCCAAATTTAGGAGTTTCACATTTTCCATTTTCCCAGCAACCGCCGGTATCATAACAATAAGCAAGATCGGCATCACATTCTCCTGTATGCCCACCAAGTTGAGCTCCTTGAGAATTACTGAAGGCCATGTTGCCACATTTATCAACTGTCTCAGTTGAGGCATCTACATCACAACGTGATGCTATAGGTTGGGTTATATCCCAATTACCACCAGCTTTTTTACACGCTTCTTCTAGGTTTTCATCTTCCAAAAAACCAGCGGAACATTCTACAATGGCCCCTCCACTTACCTTTAAAGAAACAACCGATTGTTTAATAATGGTAGGAGAACCAACAGCTTGCTTATTAGTACCAATTGGGTTTTTTGTATAAACCACAACAAGGTTAGCTTTTTGAACACCAGCAGCCGCAGTGTATCCTGATAATTGAACGGATTGAATTCCAATCCCTTGGTATTGTGGAACTGTGATTTGAGGAGCTGGATTACTCACTGCAAAACCAAGAATAGTACTTGGGCTTGGACCTGCGCCAAATGTAGCTGCACAAGTCGTATTATTTTTTAAATCAGTAATAATTTGTTTGTGAAGGCTATCAATGATTTCAGTTTTTTTCCTATTATGTCCAGAGTCTCCTGTCATCTTAAGAGCGACCATGACCCCGGAGCTGACAATTCCGATGACTGCAGCCGAAACCATAACTTCGGTTAAGGAGAAGCCTTTTTGATTTAAGCTAAATCGTAATAAGGCCTTAATGATTTTTTTCATAATTCTCTCTCAATTTGTATTTTAGTCACAAACACAAGTTTTATTAGTATAACCGTATACAATAGAATACTGTCCAACACTAGGAGTATCATTAACATCAGCAATGCACGCTTGTGTTATTTGTGCTCCTGTACCTCCTTCAAGACAGGCACAGTTTCCTTCACCATAAGTATTTTCACAATTATTTAAATCTGAGGCCGCGGGATTGACCATATTGCAGTTCCCATTTTTAGTTGTGTATGTGATACAATCAGTTCCACCAGCAACACACGAACTCCCATCACAATCAGCACTTGATGTACAAGTTGCACCTTCAATACAACTGCTACCGCCACTTGAAGTGTTGCTACTTCCTCCTGAAGAACCACTGCTAAGAATAATTCCACCAAGGTAAGGATTGCAACCACTATCACAAGAATTGCCTTGATAAGTAACAGTAGCGCCTTGCTTCGCTCCATCCTTGCAAGCGCATGAATCAGCAGACCACTGCGTGATCCCTGTGTCAGCATTACAATTTCCTATAATAATATTTGTATCAGGATCTGCTGAACAGAAAACCGCAGGGGATAGCGATTCGTAAATACATTCAATTTGCGTTGGAGTGCAAGAAGAAGGAGGAGCAGGAGCGGCGGCAGCAGGAGCGGCGGCAGCAGGAGCGGCGGCAGCAGGAGCGGCGGCGGCAGGAGCAGCGGCAGCAGGAGCAGCGGCGGCAGGAGCAGCGGCGGCAGGAGCAGCAGGCGCCGGAGGAGGAGATCCCGCGGTTAAAGTGCAGCTATTGCTCATCCCACAATAGTTGCACTCGCAAGTCGCCCCTGCATTTGGATGGCAATCAAGATCTCCATTACAGCAAGAAGGACGATTGCAACATCGTCCACAACTATTGCCACCTGGGGCCTTTATTCCACATTCTGTCCCATCAGCAAGACAGGTATCGTAGCATTTTCCGTTAATCCATCTTTTTCCGAGAGCGATACACATAACCTCAGGAGCGTTCTCGCATCTTTGATTCCAATCAAGAGTTTCATCATTTTGGTATTTGATATGATCTATTACAATGGGTTCATCGTTATAAGAATTAACTAACCCAGAACGATTAAAATCCTCACAGGTTCTTTTGAAGAATTCGTGTTGGCATTTTCCCTTAGCAGAGTTGACTGTAATTTCAGTTAGTCCATCTGAAATATCATCATCATAAGGATCGATAAGTTTCATATCTTGAGCACCATTAAGCCAATTGGAATCTGCTCCAGTCATATTTCCACAAGACTGGGCCAGAGAGATTGTGCGGGAGTCGGTGTCTGAGATAAAGCCTTGAACGATATTATTATTATCAAGACCTACCATTAACTTGATATAGGAAGTTTTGGCCCCAGCACCACCTAGTATATTTTTATTACCATTTTGTGTTGGGGTAAAGGTAGCACTTATAACAACGAGACCTGGTTTTGTACCATTAGTGTTGGTTGATGAAGCTAATGGTTTTATTTCATCAAGAACAATCGGGCCCACGATAATTTTTCCATAGGCAGAACCATTGGCAAGGACACTGCTCCCACCGAAACTAATTCCTCCTGTTCCATTCCCAGGGCCATTGAGAGGGCTTCCCACATTGGCAGGTCCAAGATTTGCTACAACATTTTGAAAAGTCGTTTTATTAGTAAAAACAGTATTTAAATAGGAAGTTGCGGAACTTATATCGGAGTCTCTTTTTATGGCAGCGTCTTGTTGAGATTTTTGTTTAAATGTTCCCATGACCCCAAGTGTGACAACTGATCCAACTCCTAAAGCTATCATAAGCTCCATGAGTGAGAATCCCTTGGATTTCAAAAAATCTCTCATATACCCTCAAAATGTAGTTTTTCTCAGTATTTATGCTATCACAGATCTTGATGCTGCCAAGACATTGAAATTTGTGGCACTTTTTTATTTCACAACTGACTAGAATAATTGACTTATTTATTCAGTTGAATTTTGAGTTTAAATTTTCCAGTAGTTAGGTATTGCCAATTAACGTTGCTAGGAAATTATAACCTACTGAATATCTGTGCTTGAGAACACTTTCAAATCTGTCGATGAAGCTCATATGAAGGAGGGTTCTTTGAACTCTAAAAACTTGGATAGATATTTTCAGTACCGTCCAGAACTAGGGATGCCCATTTTTGTGAAAGTGAGTGATCCTGTACTAGAAGGAAATTTGAGTCGCGCTTTTGAAGAGTTTGGCTTTCAAAAATGCTCCGATGATATTGTGACAAAATCTTATGAAGAGAATCAGGCTTTGCGTGTTCTTAAAGTGACTTATGCAGCTCCCATGGTTGCAAAACAAATAGGGAATCTTAGAGATGAAGATAAATATGGACTAGAAAGTATTAGCCCTAAAGGTGATTATAGTATTTATCGCTATAAAGGTGTGGGGATAATGGTGCTCTCTGAAGGGAGAGCTATCTGGGAACTAGGTCTTTTAAATCGATTTAATGATGAGAATTTTCATTTTCAGCTAAGGACTCTGATGCACCGATTTTTAAGTTATACTCTTTTGCCTTACTCCATTATTGGTGTTTGGGGAGCTTCTGTAGAAGAGGGCATCGTTCTAATGGGCCAACAAGAATCTAAGGGAGAAGCGGTCTTTATTGATATGAAAAATCAGCATCTGCATACAATAGAAGGGGTAAAGCCTATGCATTATCCTTTGAAAATTTTAAAACTGGATGATTCTTTTCGCGATAAAACCAGACAAATTCAACTAGAGCAACTAGTGGGTCTACTTACTCATTATAATACATACTTTTCGTTAAGTGGTTT
>CAYGUN010000005.1:0-6868 GCA_964353025.1 uncultured Bacteriovoracaceae bacterium | reverse complement strand
GTTTTTAAAAATTGTTCATGCAGACCTGTAAAACCAGCCGGTCTTTTTTCTTTTGCTGCTATCACAGAGTAGTAGAGAGGAAAACACGTGATGGTACATGCCGCCGCGTAGATATAATCGTTTCCATTCTTGTTATCCCACCTATAGACAGCATGCTCTTCACTTAAGAGATATTTATTTTGTTTACCAATTCTATTAATCAAAGACTGGTGAAAAATGTCGTGGAGAAAATAGGTGGGTAATGTGGCATAGAAATCGATAATTTTATTTTCTTGAACTTGTACAAATACAGGAAACTTATAGCGCAATTGGGAAACATAATATTTATACGTAATAGTTTTTCCATTTTTTTTTATAAGCTCTTTCGGAGTCTTAATTGTCTCAATACTCTTACCAGGATTAAATTTGGCCAGCTCATCTAAACTGAAATTATAATTAGGTGGGTCAACTTTTGAATAAGCAGTGTTACTTAAAAGAAAGACTGGAATTAGTGCTATAAACTTGAAATAATTGCATTTCATACTAATTAGCATAAGCGAAAAAAGGAAAATTTGCATGGATGAGTCAAAAAATACCAACACCACTCTTTTTATAGCTATTTCGATGGTATTAGGTTTTTTGGTAGGCTTAGGGCTCAACTTCACTGGAACTCATGAATATGCGGCTTACATAAAACCTTTGGGAACAATTTTTCTGCGCCTTTTAAGAATGGTGATTATTCCTTTGGTTTTTTCATCCGTTTTTATGGCAGTTATCAATTTAGAGACAGTTACTAATCTTTCCTCTATTGGAAAATATGCTTTCTTTTATTATTTTGCGACCACATCGGTTGCTATATTATTAGGTATTATTTTAGTTACTGTCATAGCTCCTGGAAAGTCATCAGCTGAAAATGATCAAATGATTACACCAATACAAAAAATGCAATCTGCAACAACTGCTCCTGTGCAAGAAGAAAAACCTAAAGAACTTTATCAAACCATTGTTGAAGTCATTGTAACTGCAGTTCCTAAAAATCCCATTCAAGCTCTAGCAGAAGGGAATATGCTGCAAGTTATTGTCTTTTCTTTATTGTTTGCCATCATAGCTCTTTATCATCAGAGTGAAGCTCAAGGGTTTATCAGCTTTGCGTCTTCATTGGAGAGGATTTCTCATTACTTAACAGCGGCTATCATGAAAGTGGCCCCCATTGGAATTTTTGCTCTTATTGTGAATGTGATGGCAGAACTTGGAACCCAGGCCCTGGTCTATTTAGGCAAGTATACCATTGTTGTTTTGCTAGGGTTATTGATTCACACCTGTTTATTGATTGCTTTTATTTCAATGAGAATTAAGATGTCGCCTATCACTTTTTTCAAAAAAATTTTCACTGTAATGTTAACGGCATTTTCAACATCCTCCTCCTCGGCGACTCTTCCGGTTACGATGTCGACAATAACTCAAGAGTTTGGGGTGAGAAAAAAGACCTCCAATTTTATTTTGCCATTAGGGGCCACTGTGAACATGGATGGAACCGCCATCTATGTTTCTATTTCGACCATTTTTATTGCTCAAGTTTATGGAATAGACTTAAGTTTTTCTCAACTATTCATTATTTTTGTTACTGGTTCCCTAGCGGCGGTGGGCGCTGCTGCTGTTCCTGGTGCTGGGCTTATTACGATGGGAATTGTTATGGGGGCAGTGGGTATTCCTTTAGAGGGAATCCAAATTGTCATCGCAGTTGAAAGATTACTTGATATGTCTCGTACAGTAGTAAACGTTACAGGTGATTCAATTGGTGCTATATTCATAGATTCAATCATGCAGAAAAGGACATAGGACCATATATTGTTTAAGTTAGCTGTTGTAAATGACGATCAATTAGTTGAATATTGAGTGTTGAGAAGGTGAATAAATGTTAAATAAAATAGTAGCTATAGTTTTTTTGTCAGGATTGTTTTCTTGTTCTTTGATTCCAACTGAAAGCCAAAATGGTCAAGCTGAAATTGTTAGTTCAGGGCCTACAGAAGCAAGAGGCTTTGACGGACATGATTTAGCTCAAAAAACTCAATCAAGAACTTGTGATGGATGTCTTTTAGGAAGTTCATCTCATCAAACATTGCAAACCTCAGATTCCAAAGTGTATTTTCTTTATGGGGCAGAACATTTAAACCTTGAAAATTATTACTTTGATATTCCTGTTGTTTATAATCAAGCCGTTAAAAAATGGATTAATTATTTTACTGGTCGGGGTCGTGGTCACTTTGAGAGATACTCTGAAAGAGCTGGTCGTTATGCCCCAACATTAAGCAAAATTTTAAAAGATAATAATATGCCACAAGATTTTATTTATCTTGCTATGGCCGAAAGCGGTTTTCAAACAAATGCAAAATCTTGGGCAAAAGCGGTTGGTCCTTGGCAATTTATGCCATACACCGGTCGTAAATTTGGACTAAGAGTTGATTGGTATGTAGATCAAAGACGAGATCCTTTTCATTCAAGTCAAGCTGCTGCCAATTACTTAAGAACTTTATATAATATGTTTGGTTCTTGGGAACTGGCGGCAGCAGGCTATAATGCAGGGGAAGGAAAAATTGGTAGAGCAATTAAGCGTTATAAAACGAAGAATTTTTGGGAAATCACCAAAGGTCGTTACTTAAAATCAGAAACAAAAAACTATGTTCCTAAGATTATGGCATTGGCCATCATTGGGAAAAACCTAAAATCATTTGGATTGCATGAAATTGATTATCATGAGCCGCTGAACTTTGAAGAAGTTGAAGTTTCGGCCAATGCGGATCTTTATACTATTGCTCAAACGTTAAATATTGATTTTGAAGAACTAAAAAAACTCAATCCTGAACTTAGACGTTGGCAAACGCCACCAGATGTAGCGTCATACCGTTTAAGAGTTCCAACTGGTCTTAAAGCGAGATGGAATAGTTGTTGCAGCCAATTGTCAGTTCTTGCCACAAACTATCAAACCTATAATTTAAGAGGCAGATCAAGACTGAAAGATGTTTCCGCGAAATTTAAAATTCCGGTAAAGGTTTTAGCAGAGCTTAATCCAGAGCTAAGTTCAAATGGTAGACTTTCACCAGGAACGGTAGTTAAGCTCCCTTTTAGAGAAGATCAGAGCAGACGGCATGAAATGTATGCAGATCTTTATGAAGTCCCAAGAAAGAGAGTAAGAAGACGCAGGGCCTATAGACGCAGAATTGCACATGCTGTGTCCAAAGGGAGCCTTATTGAGAACCCAAGTGAGTATTATATCGTGAAAAAAGGTGATTCTTTGTGGTCTGTGTCAAGAAAAACGGGAGTCTCTCTGGACACACTCATTAAGACTAATCTAAGATTGATCAAACGCAGACAAATTATGCCAGGAGATAAGTTGGCCATTAGGTAACCTCCTGGAATACTGGGAGTTAGCATGGCCTTTGGGATTACCGGCTTAAGAAAAATCAAAGAAGAATCAAAAAACAAATTAAGTGAAAAGTTTTATAAAAATATAGTCGTTGGCAGTGATATTAGCGCTGTCTTGGCTTTTTTGGAGTTAAGAAAGCATCAAGAACCAGAGCAGCTGGCCTGGATCCTTTCTGAGCAAGAGTCTAAGGAATCCATTGAGAGCCGATTTAATAGCAGTATTCATCAAATTAGAGATGAAGAATCAGCTAGGATTTTAAATGATAAATTTTCAAATTTAATTTTAAAGAAAAATACTCATCCGCCAGTTTTTTATAAGGATACTGAGTTTAAAGAATTTGGAGGTCGTTCTCGTCCGCCAATGAAACTTCAAGGGAATGAAAAGTTTTTTGCCTCTCACTTTTATCATGTGGAGCTTACTGAGGTTTTAAACTCACTGGATATCAGTTCAGAAGACTGGGAAAAATTAGATGAATACATAGCACTTTACCGGTTAGACAAAGAAATCTTGAAGATTAAATCTCAAGCGCCAACGGACTTAATTCGTAAAGATTGTTGGAACCTAAGCACCAAGGATAATTTTGCCCTGCTTTGTGAAAACCTTATTTGGTCAAAAGGGGCCAAGTCTTTTCTTTCTCTTTATTCCGATAAGGCATCACTTCCAGAGGAGTTGGTTCAATCATTTGAAAGCATTAAAACACTTCCCGGGTATAGTGTTTGTTTTGAGGTTGATTCTAAGGTTTTTGAAGAAGATCAAACTGTATTTTTACCTCAAAGCCTAACCCATGAATGGGGACATTTTATTGGAGAGTTTTCTTCTTTTGATGAAGAGAACAAAAAACAAAAATTTACCTTTCAAGCAGAAGTTCATGATGAGGAAATTAACTCTGAGGATTTAGCAAAAAAAATAAAACTGCTTAAAAGAACTTTGAAGAGAATTTTTGACTCTTTTAAAACGGAAGTTTCAGAGTCTATTTATTTTAGCGAAGATATGTTTGTCGGTGAAATTGAAGATGAAAAATTTATCTCTCAAATATATAGTTATTTCCCCAACCTTTATTTAATAGGACATGCAGCTCCTATTAAAAAAGTAGAACCAACTTCAAGCAAGGGATCTATTAGCTATTTAACCAGGACATTGCTTTCAGTGAATGAGTTAAAGAATAATTCTATCCATCTATGAGCTTTCGTCGTAATCGCTTTTTTATTGCCTTGGCTTTGGCCTTCCCTTTGTTTTTTATAGGTATGGCCACCTTTGTATATTATGAAATTCAATCCATAGATATTTCCCTTGTCGGAAAATATCCTCTTCCGGCATCAAAGATAGATAATAAGCTTAAATTTAAAGTCTCAAAAACAAGACCCACTGGTTGGACTCAATTTCAAGAAATTTCACCTTACGCTATTCAATCAATTGTTATCAGTGAGGATTGGGCCTTTTTTGATCACGAAGGACTGGATATACAGCAGTTAAAAAAGATTTTCTTCAAGTTTTTTCGTACTCTTAGCTTTCACAGGGGTGGTAGTACTATCACTCAGCAATTAGTAAAAAATCTTTATTTCTCTCATGAAAGAAGCTATCTCAGGAAAATTAAAGAAATGCTTATTGCCTATAAAATAGAGCAGAAGTATTCTAAAAATAGAATTTTAGAAGTGTACCTAAATATTATTGAGTTTGGGGAAAATCTTTTTGGTATAGAGAATGCAAGCCTTTTTTATTTTAAGAAACCCTCCAGTCTACTTACAATGAAAGAAGGGGCCTTTCTTGCTATGTTGCTACCTAATCCACGCATTTACTCAGAGTCTTTTAGAAATAAAGAATTAACTGAATATGCTCAAGAGACAATTGAATCTATTAGTATTAAGCTTCGTCAGGCCAAGTTTCTAACAGAAGAAGAAAGGCTTATTGCTATGGAGCAAAGATTTTTCTGGGAAAATCAACCTGTCTTTGATGAAATTGAAGCAGAAGATCTGTGGCAGCAATAATTTTTTATTAAATTTGTCTTAAACACTCATAGGCCACAGTCGTAGCAACATTAGATAAATTGAGAGATCTTATTTTGTCGCTAAACATAGGTAGGTAGCGAAACCGCTCAGGAAATTCTTCTCTTAAAAAACCAGGAAGCCCCTTGGTTTCACTACCAAAAATCAAATAAGCGTTTTCTTGAAACTCTGCTTGAAATAAGGTGGTACCAGCTTTTTTGGAGAAAAAATGAAGTTGATTGGAATCTGGATTTTCGTCGCTGTAAAAATGCTCCCACGAATCGTACTCGGTGAGTTTTAAATACTTCCAGTAATCAAGACCCGCTCTTCTGACTGATTTTTCGTCAATATCAAAGCCGTAGGGTTTAATCAGGATGAGTCTAATATCAAGTGCTACACAAGTTCTTCCAATACTTCCCGTATTACCAGGAATTTCAGGGTTGTGTAGCACTATAGAAAAGTTCTTTTTATGCATTATGAATAAATTGAGTCATGGTTCTAATCATAAGTCCTGAAGCTGTTCCTGGAGTACAATACGAGAGGTGATCTTGATTATTGGCCACACCTGCAATATCAAAATGGGCCCAAGCAATGCCTTCTCCTACAAATTCTTCTAAGAAAGCACCTGCAACAACAGTTCCTGCTCTCATTGGTTTTCCAATATTTTTAAGATCGGCCACTTTAGATTTCAGGTGAGATCTAAATTCTTCAATGATAGGCAATTCCCAAATATATTCATCTGACTCTTCAGCTGCTTTTTTAATATCTTTAATCAACTTAGGGTCATTGCCCATGAGTCCACAAACTTCATCACCCAGAGCAACTAAGCAAGCTCCAGTTAAAGTGGCAGCATTAAACATAATGTCTGGTTTAAGATCACTTGCGTAATCAAGGCAATCGGCCAGAACTAATCTTCCTTCTGCATCAGTATTTAAAATCTCAACAGTTTTTCCTTTCCTTGATTTTACAATTGAATCAGGGAAGGTGGCCTTGTCATTAACGGCATTATCAGTCATCCCAAGAATGCAGGTGAGTTTATGTTTACAACCTTGTAAAACAGCGGCTCTAAAGGCCCCATAGACAGTCGCCGAACCGGCCATGTCATATTTCATGCTCATAATACTTGCAGCTGGTTTTAGAGAGTAACCACCAGTGTCAAAGGTAAGCCCTTTTCCAACCAGGGCAATATGCTTCATTCCTTTAGATTTTTTAGTAGGAGTATAGGTGAGTTGAACTAGTCTTGGTTCATAAGCAGAACCTGCGTTTACTGATAAGAAAAGGCCCATTTTTTCTTTTTTAATTTCGGCCTTATTCATGATCTTAACTTTGACACCTTTTAAATTCTTTTTCACATCTTGAGATACAAGTTCTGCATATTTTACTGAGTTTAGATAATTAGGAGCTTCGGTAGAAAAATCACGTGAGACATGAGCAATCAACTCATAATTTGGAGTCATTGTTCCTTGATAGCCTCCTTGACTTC